>NZ_JAFLQW010000083.1 GCF_017313335.1 Phormidium pseudopriestleyi FRX01
AGCAAATATCTTAAGAAAGGTAGCGGCGACACTGGGATTTAATCTTAGTGGAGTCAGTAGGGGTGCTTTGACTACGCCCTTAAGGTTCAGATTCTGGACTCTTAAAGAATCCCACGCTCTAAAGAGCGTGGGAGTGTCAACTTCAATCGTTTGCTCAATTTCTTCTGGAGTAACATCGGGCTGGAGTTCAATTAAGACAATATGATGAACGGGGGGTTCTGAAGGGGATGGGGGTTCGGGATTACTTGCGATCGCCACTGTTGGGTTCATCTGACCCAGTTTAAACGCAGCCACAATTAATAATCCACCCAACGGAGTTAAAGGAATTTTAGCCACTGAATTAACCTCGGGATTTCTTCCCTGGGAAAGGGGTAAAAAAGGAAGGGGCGACTGCTGTTGCCCCTTCCCTAAATGCTACTCAGCTTCTGGTTCGGCTGTAGAATCCACGGACGGTTCGGCTGAAGAATCGACGGACGGTGCGGGTGCTGGTGACTCCGGTGCCACTTCCGGTTGCGGGGTTGCCGGAACCACTGGGGCGACTTGTTGCGCTTGTTGCTGAATTTGATCCCGATACTGCGGGGGTGCTAATTGGGCCGCCGTTTCAAAAAGGGGTTTAGCCTCAGCCATTTTCCCTTGATTTTGCCAGACGATCGCCTTGGCATAGATGGGACGAAAATCCTCGGGTTCAGCTTTCATAGCTTCATCGTAAACCGCGATCGCCTCCTCATAACGCAGTTGGTCGGCATACACCTGACCCAAAATCACTTGAACCGAAACCACATCAATGCTTCCCGGCTGAATTTGATTGGCTTGGGGAGCCGTTTTGAGGGTATCCTCAAGCAGCCCGATCGCAGCTTCGGGACGGCTTTCCATCAGCAAAAGATTGACATAACCCTGGAGGGCATTAATATTACCCGGTTGGGTTTCCAAAATTGAGCGATAGACCGTAGAAGCCCCATCGCGATCGCCGATTTGTTGCTTGCCTTGGGCCAACAGGACCGCATAATCCGTCCGTGCGGGATTGATGGCCACTAATTTTTCCAAAGCGGCGATCGCCCCGGGGATATCCTGTAACTTGAGTCGAGTCTCCAAAAGTCCGCGCAGGGCCGTCTCATTATTCGGTTCCCGCTGCACCACTAATTCATAACCCCTAGCTTGAGCTTCCAAATCCCCCTGCTGCGAATTTGGGGTCGTTGTTGGGGTGGCTGCTGTGTTAGATGAAGTGGTTTGTGCAGCTCCCATCACGCCATTAACAATCGGCGTAATAATTGGCGCGAGACCAATTCCCACAAAGGCAACGAGCCCCAGGATCAAGACGTACAACTTCCATCGCCCCAGCTTTTCTGACACTATAAAACCTCTAACTCTATCCACATTTTAATCAACATCGGCAGTAACCGCAGGGATTCTTAAAAGAATTAACTCCTTTGAATCGGGGTGATGATTGTAGCTGAATTGGCAGACAACAGCGAACCCACAATCATTTCAGGAGTGATTCACGAACCCGATGGAGTAGCGATCGCCCCTTCATCCACCCAACCAAAGCGAGAAAAGCCGACTCAATGCTATCTTGATCAGGAGTGCGTTTTAACACCGATCTGCATTAAACAACCCTAGTTTCCGGCATTACGCCACGAGCAAGCATTGACAGAGCGTACCCCAGATCGACTAGATTTGACGGGTATGAATGCTGTGCGAGCCAGTAAAAAGCCGAAACCATGCGGATTTGGCCCTAGCAGCCTTGCATTTTAGGTAAAATCAGCAGCCTGATGGGAAGTAAGCCCCTGTCCTCGGACCGTGGCTATCTTCCTCACCTTATGTTAAGTCAGGATGCAACCAGCTTAATTCTATAGAACCTGTCAAATTCAGGTTTAGAATCATAAAGCGTTTTTCAAGTTAGCTGTCACCGGATGTGTCTCCGCCGCCAGGAGGTTTTATGAATTCCTCTCCCAATCAATTCCCAAGCTCCGCTAATACTCCAGAAGCAGGCCAGTCTGATCCTAGCGTTCAGGCCAATCCGCCCGACTTCTCCCCTAGCCCTGCGACAACATCATCGGAACCGCAATCGGTCACCGAATCCAAGGAACTGCCCGATCGCGAGGCTGTGCCGAACGATTCGGCTGGGACAGTGATGCGGCCTCATCCGATTCCCCTGCCTTCTGAACCGAAGCAATATCGGGCGATCGGATTGGTCTGCGGTCGCTATCAACCCTCGGAAGAACAATTTACCCGAGGGAATTTAATCACCCCAGAAGGAACAGCAATTGATGCGGTTTTACTGGGTAAAGTGATGAGTTTGGTCAAAAATCATCTCAGCGATGAAGAAGATCACCTCTGGGTGGTTTATCCTCGCACTAGACAGAAAGAAAAGACCTTGCACGTCCAAATTATGGGAGTGTGGGAACCGGATAAACTAACCCACGCCCCCTCAGAATCCCCGGCCCAGACGACCGAAGCGACAGCGACGGTCACCGAGGGTTCATCTCAGCCGGAAGAACCGGGCGAGTTAGAGATTCAAGATGGGTATTTTTCCATTCGTGGCGAGGTCATTTTTCAATCTCAGGACGAGGAATATATCGTCGTTAAAATCAAGCAAAGCCCTAAAGATTCTGACACCAAACCTAAGTTTTTCAAGTTACAGCTTGAGGGGACTTTACCTGGAAAAGCCGTCGGGCATTTTTGGGACTTGCACGTTAAGCGTCAGGAAAATTCTCTGCTGATTGAGCAGGGGAACGACATGGGATCGATTGCACCTAAAAAGAAAAAGCCCTTTAAAGGGAAAGGGGGTAAACCGGGCGGCAGCAATCGCCCCTACAAGAGTTCGGGACGCCCAGTCCCCAACCCGACGGTTCAGCAAACCGCCGCCCCCCGGACCGAACCGCTTCCCAAACCCGTCAAGCGGAATCAACCCCAAAATCAGGAATAAGCCATTGATCAGGGTTGGGTTTGAATTCCCTCACCGGAATTCTCTGCTGTAGACAATCCTCCGGGTGGATTATTCCAAGCTCAGTTGAGACCCCCACAAATTTTGGGGTAAAAACGAGCGGTCCATCGGCAGAGGGATGACAGGTTCCGTCAGGGTAAACTCCCCAGATTCAATCCATTGCTTTAATTCCAAGGCAACTTGACGGGAAAAGAAGATACTGGCTAGAGGTGCCGTCCGCACGGGTTTGCCTTCCAGGGTAATCCGACCCGTTTTAAGCTGGGCGTAGCTGACTAACCCAAAGGTCGGACGAACCCGCCGGGGGATGGAGAAATCCACAATCGGGGCAACTACATCTTGGTCTTGCACTGCACAGTGCAGGACCACTTGCTCATTGAGGATGGGTAACGGGACTCCGACGCCCAGCATTAAGGAGGGACCGTAATTGTGGAAGTAGCAACCCCGCACCCATCGCGGATTCATTTGTTTGGCATCTCCAATTAAGGCTAAGGTGGCCGCAGGGCCAATCGGCGTCTTATTGGGTAGGCGTTTTTGCTTGGGAAAGTGCTGAGTCCCTTCCCAAGCAACATAGCCAATTCCGCCCCCTAAAAAAATCCGGGTTCCCGGACCAATCAGGTCAAGTTCGGGGTCGTTGAAGAGGGGCGAAATAGCGCCCGGGTTGGAATAGACGGCATTCCCGAGATGGGGTTGTAATGGACCGAGGTAGGTAAACAAGGGTCGATCGCCCCCATTCACTCCTACAATAAAATTTTGGTATAAGTTCCGAGGATTATATAAATAAAACTGGTTAATGGTGTCCTTGGTCAGGGTAGTTTCAAAGGAGGCCCGGGGATAGCAATCCGTTACTTGTCCGATCGCCCGCAGATGAATCGGTTTCCCCGCAATTAAATCGGCGATCGCATGACCCCCTCCCCGTTCTCGGATTTCCTCTCCATCTTGAGCTTCCGCGACTTCGGTCGCCCCCAAATACAAATCCACCGCCCCAAAACCCGAATAGGCGGGAACTCCATCTAACCAACATCGCCGAATTTTAATCGGGGGGTCCGTATGTCCCAGGTTGATAATCGCCCCAGATGACTCCATCGGTTCAAAGGTCCCCGTCGTCACCACATCCACTTCCTTGGTCACCGCCGGGATGCCCTTTTCCAGAACCCGCGCTTTCAGTTCTTCTACAGTCCAAACTACCGCTTTCTTATGGCGGATTTTGTCATTAATTTCGGCAATCGTTCGCATAGCTTGGGTTCTCTAATATCGGAATTAATTCGGATAATTTTTTGACTATTGTTAACGAATTCCTCCCTGATTGCGGTTAGGGTTTTGGTGTTATTGGGGCGAATTTTAAGATAAAAATCCGGTTAAAAGACAACTGTTTAAAGGAGTTTAACCCTTATTCCGGTTGGGGTTGTTCCTGAAAATCGGGTCCCGATTTGACCTCTGGGGAAATCAGTGGGCGATCGCTTCGGTTGGGGCGATCGTCCCAAGGGTCATAGTCTAGGGGGGATAGATCCTGACTCGACGACAAGCAATGCACTGATTCGGTTTCAGTTGGGGTGTCAACCGGGGCGATCGCCTCCAAGCGTCTTGGGCGTCTGGTTGCAAAGGGTTTACGCCATCGGTCTAATATATCTTTCACTAAGGTTTCTTGAAGCCAAACCTGAAGCACTAAGGTTAAGGGTAGGGCTAGAAATAACCCTAAAAAGCCAAAAATTGAAGCAAAAAAGACTTGCGCGATTAAGGTGACCGCAGGCAGTAAAACAATCTGCTCGACCATCATATAAGGAGTCAGGAAATTACTTTCTAACTGCTGAATGAAAATATACAACGCCAGTACAGCCAGGGATTTCCAGGGTGCATCCAACAGAGCGATCGCCATTGGCGGAATTACACTTAATGCCGGTCCAATA
Organism: Phormidium pseudopriestleyi FRX01; assembly: GCF_017313335.1. Taxonomy (GTDB): domain Bacteria; phylum Cyanobacteriota; class Cyanobacteriia; order Cyanobacteriales; family Laspinemataceae; genus Laspinema; species Laspinema pseudopriestleyi. The sequence goes on from NZ_JAFLQW010000083.1 coordinate 4,849, forward strand.
TTTGGGATAAAGGTTAACAAACCCGCTAATACTCCATTCGCTAAAGCCAGCGGAACTCCCAAAATTAATAGGCCAAGCCAGCTTAATACCCCAATCACCATCATGTTAAACAGAATGCCAATCAGCCATCCGCCTAACGCCACATCGCAGCGATCGAGAATTCCATCAACTCGCCATCGGTAAAACGAGGGGAAAATTCGCACGAAGGCACTCCGGTAAGATTGAGGACTGCTCACCATCATTAAAGCTAGAACTAAGACTAATAAAAAGCTTAATAATCCCCCAAAAGTACCGCCGACAAATGCCCCGGCTCCTCCTACTAATTGATTAGCTAAAGGTTGAAGTTGTTGAACGATACTATTAACATCGGGTAAATATTGATTCAACTGCGGCGGGACTTGGGTTCTAAATTGATAAATTAAATCATTTATTTCTGCAAATCCCAAAGTCAGGAGTTGGATGAGTTGTTGAAACTGAGTGGCAAATGGAGGCACAATCAGCCAAAAAAAGCTCACCAAAACCAGGAGTAACAGGAGGATGGAAACCATGACGGCCCAACCCCGTTTGATGCCAAACCATTGCAACCGGCGAGCGAGTCGATTTAAGGCGGTCGCTAAGACGACTGCCGCAAAGAGGAGTAATAAAATTTCTCGGATTTGCCAGAGAATATAGAAAGAAATAAAAATGGCTAATAAGCCCATCCATTGACCTAAATTCACTGCGATCGCTCCCTCCCATCTAAGCTATTTCAGCTAACCCCGGTTTGTCTCGACCCTAAATCAGGGGTTCCAATCTTCAGCAGATTGACCCTAGGGGATTGTACTTGATACTCAATATAGCCTCAACTGGGTCTTGTCGCTTTAAAAGCACTCCAATGACTTGTGCAGAGGCGATCGCACCAAACCCTCCGATCCTTTAACTCAAAAGGACCAGTGGGTCCCCAGCCCCCTTAATTCTGTGGATCCTGGAAATACAGTCGCCAACTCAGGACCCCGAAGACGATCGCTGCCGGTGTACAAACCAGAAGCAAGGCGATCGGCGAGGTATCTGGAATCTCCAGCAGAGGACCCCCATATTTGATAGCAGCAGAAACGATGGCTGAGGCCACCATCACCTTGACGATAAATATAGTATTACTACCCATTGTGATTCACGACACTTGAAAAACTTAACCGAACCTTTTACACTTAATAAAAAAAGCCGCAACAGACAGAATTAAACGGACTGTCTCCATACATCTATAAGTAAGATTGCAGTCAATCCCGGCCCTTCATCCTAAAACCCTAAAAACTGTGGCTAACAAAACTGGACCTTCGCCCGTTCTTTATTTTGTCACTTTTCTGATTCTAGCCTCCGTCGGCTACTGGTTCTTAAGTTCGCAAGAAAAAACCGCGCAAATCACGCCCAATGCTCCGATCGCCCCTCAACCCGAGGCCCCTCCGACTCTGGGGGGAAATGCGGACTTAGCAGCCATTTCGCGATCGCTGACCCCCGAGGAAAAAGCCCAGGGATTAGCAGTTGTGGCGATCGCCCGGGAGCACAGCGCCCTCGTAATCGGCATTGAAAATCCCTACACAAGAGAAACACGGTAGGGCTGGTAGCCTCGCGTCTTTAGACCGAGGTGGAAAGCCCACACGAGCGGTTTTAACCGCCTACACGACTTGATATAATCGCATCTGTCGGGTGAATCTCAACAAATAAGTGAATGTGAT
>NZ_JAFLQW010000285.1 GCF_017313335.1 Phormidium pseudopriestleyi FRX01
ATTGAGGAGGGGGAGCCAGAAATCTCCCAATTAGTAGTAAGGAGCTTTCTGCCTCTCGCTTCTTTTGAAAAGTGTCCGATTCATTTTTGTGGGGCAGATTTATACAGATGTTACCTTTGAAAGTGGGGGGTTAACCCTAGCCCTGTCAAGGTGGTAAATTTAATGACGAAAAATCGTTGTTTCATGTAGGGGTTTGGTCTCCAAACCCTCTGATCTGATGTAGGGGTTTGGTCTCCAAACCCTCTGATGTAGGGGTTTGGAGACCAAACCCTCTTGATGGCTCAAACCCCGCACCATTGACCTGGCAGACAATCCCGGATTACAATCCTTTTACAACGAGAAATCAGCGATCGCCGAATCGCCCAAGAAGCCCTCCGGCACAGCGAACAGAAATATCGAGCCTTAGTCGATGCCTCACAAGATGTCATCTGGTCGATAAATCTCCGGGGGTGCTATACTTTTTTTAATCCGGCAGTCCAAAAAATTTACGGTTATACTCCCACCGAAACCCTCGGCTGCAAATTAACTCAATTTGTCGCCCCAGAATACCGCAATCCGGAAATAAAGCTCCTGCAACGACAGATTTACCTCCTCGTCAATGCGATCGCCTTACGGGACTCGGAAGGGCGGATTCGCGGAGCAACCGGAACCCCCATCGATATCACCGAACGCCGACAGCAGGAAGAAGCCTTGCGAGCAATGGTAGAAGGCAGCGCTGCCGCTGCTGGCATGGAATACTTCCGCGCCAGCGTTCGGTCCATCGCCAACGTGCTGCAAGTCAAGTATGCCCTCCTCGTGGAATGTAGCAACGCGACCCAACATCGTGTCCGTTCCCTGGCCTTTTGGACCGGCAATAGCTGGAGTGAACCCATCTGCCTTTGAAGAAGACCGCCAACTGGTGCTTGCTGCCGGATGTAATGACTTTATTCACAAGCCTTTTCGCGAAGAAGTTTTGCTCTCCAAGGTCGGTGAGCATATAGGAGTACGATATATTTATGATGAGCCAATAGAGTCAGACTCTGACAACAGGTTTGAAGGAATACCGGAGGATTCATCCTTTATCCTGGATGCTCAATCTTTCCAACTCATGCCTCGTGATTGGCTGGTCCGCGTTTATGATGCAGCCTGCCAATGTAGTGATGATATGATTTTGGAGTTAATTGAGGAAATTCCCCCTGAGAATGCTCCTCTAGCAAAGGCACTGACGGAACTGGCAAATAACTTTCAATTGGAAAAGGTAATGGCACTTACGCAACAGGAGAAATCATGAATTCCGAACCCCTCGAACGTACCCACAAAGATATTCTGATTGTGGACGATACCCCCATCAATCTCCGAGTCTTGGCTAAAATTCTTAGCGATCGCGGCTATAAAGTCCGCAAAGCCCTGAATGGTCAAATTGCTCTGACCGCTTGTCAAAACCTGTTACCGGATGTCATTTTGCTCGATATTATGATGCCGGATATGGATGGCTATGAGGTCTGTCAACGGCTGAAATCTGACCCGAAGACTCAGGATATTCCCGTGATTTTTATCAGCGCCCTGGAGGATGAATGGGATAAAATAAAAGCGTTTAAAAGTGGGGGGTCTGATTATATTACCAAACCCTTTCAGATTGAAGAGGTGCTCGCCCGAGTTAAACATCACCTGACCATTCAAAAACTTCAATATCAACTCAAGGTCCAAAATGCAGAATTGCAAGCCTTAAATGCTCAACTGGTGCGGTCTAATCTGGAACTGGAGCAATTTGCTCATGTGGCGTCCCATGATTTACAATCTCCCCTCCAAGTGATTATTGGCAATGCCGATTTGCTCACCTGGAAATATGAAAATCAACTCGGACCCGATGGCGATCGCTATCTCACCAATATTGTCGAAGCTTCCGGGCGAATGACCCAACTGATTCAGGATTTACTGACCTATTCTAAAGTCGGCGTTCCTACCTCAAGGTTTGAATCGATTGATTCTAACTTTGTGTTAGAAGAAGCCCTGGCGAATTTAAGTAGTGAAATTTCCAAAAGTGGGGCAGTTATTACCCATTCGCACCTGCCAACCGTCAGCGGAAATGAGATTCAATTGATGCAGCTTTTTCAAAATATGATGGCTAACGCCATTAAGTTTAGACTCCCGAATGTTTCCCCCAAAATTGAGATTTCCTGTAATCTGAATAATCTAGAAGAATGGCAGTTTGAAATTCGGGATAATGGCATTGGCATGGACCCGGATCAAGGCGATCGCATCTTTGAGGCATTTTATCGGCTGCATTCCTACGATGAATATCCCGGGAGCGGCATTGGGTTAACCCTCTGCAAAAAAATCGTCGAACGTCACGGAGGAAAACTCTGGTTTGATTCCATCAAGGGGGAGGGGACCTCATTTTATTTTACCCTCCCTGCCCTAAAATCCTGAACCGACAAGGGTGATTGTTTGGGAGCGATCGATAATGCTTCGCATCCATTTGTTGATTTACGATTCAATTTATACCCTGTTAACCTTTACGAAAGATGACTTCTTAAGTTGAGCACCTGGACCAATCAATATTTTAAAAATGGGGAGATAGCCAGCATGAAAAAAACAACAACATTCAGGGGTATGCTATCACCGGCTTCAGCTATCCCAGTTCCCGTAAATCCAAAAGGCTTCAAACAATCTGCCTCCGTGCTAAATCGGCTCAATCCTGGACAGTTTTAATCATAAAAAGGATACACAAATTATGATTGAAAGATTAGATACCCCATGCAAAGGAAATATTTTACTCGTCGATGACACCCCGGATAATTTGCGGGTATTATCTTCTATTTTGACGAAGCATGGTTATTATCTTCGTAAGGCTTTGAATGGAGAAATGGCGATTACTGCTGCCCATGCCTTAATCCCGGATTTAATTCTCCTGGATATTAATATGCCATATATGAATGGGTATGAAGTTTGTACCGCTTTAAAACAATCAGAAAAAACTCAAAATATTCCAATTATTTTTATCAGTGTTTTAGATGATGTTTTGGATAAAGTAAAAGCCTTTCAAGTGGGTGGAATTGATTATATTACCAAACCATTTCAGCTAGAGGAAGTTATTGCTCGCATTGACAATCAACTAAAAATTCAACGATTGCAAGCGGAACTCCAAGAAAAGAATCGAATTTTAGCTGAAAGAAATCTCCTACTGATGCGGGAAATTGACCAGCGGAAAAATGCTGAAAATACTTTAAAAAAAGCTAATTATAAATTGCAAAAGCTGGCCTGTATAGACGGTTTAACTAAAGTTTCAAACCGTCGTAAATTTGATGAATATCTTAAAAAAGAATGGAAGCGCCTCGGGCTGGAAAATTATCCTTTATCCTTAATTTTATGCGATATTGACTATTTTAAAGCCTATAATGATACTTATGGTCATCCCGCTGGAGATGAGTGTTTAAAACAGGTTGCCCAAGCCATTTGTCAGGCGGTCAAACGTCCGGCAGATTTAGTGGCGCGCTATGGCGGCGAAGAATTTGCCGCCATCCTTCCCCATACCCATGGCAAGGGAGCCTTGTCCGTCGCCCGCAATATTCAGCGGGAAATCCAGCAGCTAGATATTAAGCATTCTGCGTCTGATGTCTGCGATATCGTGACCATCAGTCTCGGAATTTGTACCCTGATTCCTACGGGTAAAGAATCCCTTGAGACCCTGATTTTAAGCGCCGATAAAGCCCTCTATCAAGCCAAACAAACCGGGCGTAATTGCTATTGTACTTATCTCCCTCAACCCCAGGGCGAAGCCTTTAAATGTGGAAATTATCAATGCGAATCACTTGCACAAACATCAGGATAGGGCGTGATTTTATGACTATTTTATGAGATTCAGAAAAACCATAAGCCCGGGTGATACCCCTTTTTGTGCGGTCTTGACAGAGATGGGGCAAGAAATGCTGTTGTCTACCCTCTCATGTAATGGTTAGGGATTTGCCATAATCTCCTCGACAAAATCTTTAAAGTTTGATAGACTAAAGCGCATCAAGCTTTTCAAATTTTATTGATTGACCGAGCTTTTATAATCTGATGAATAAAAACAACACAAGCCCCGAACCTTCAGATATTCTGGTTGTTGACGATACCTCAGCTAATCTCCGGCTTTTGTCCATCATTCTCACCAGAAAAGGTTATCTGGTTCGTAAAGCCCTCACCCCTCATCTGGCACTCAATGCTGTAGAGCTAAGTTTACCTCACCTGATTTTGCTGGATATTAATATGCCAGAAATGAATGGTTATCAGGTTTGTTCCAAGCTGAAGGCAAATCCCAAGACTCGGGAAGTTCCGATTATTTTTATTAGTGCGATGGATGATGTTTTTGATAAAATCAAAGCCTTTGAAGTCGGGGGAAATGATTATATTACTAAACCCTTTCAAGAGGCCGAAGTTTTGGTGCGCGTGGAGCATCAATTAAAATTGCGATCGCTCCAAATGGAACTTTTGGACAGGAACCGGGTATTAGAACAAACTTTAACCGAACTTAAACAGGCCCAAAATCACATTATTCAAAATGAGAAAATGGTCAGCCTCGGTCAACTGGTGGCCGGAGTTTGCCACGAAATCAACAATCCTGTTAATTTTATTTATGGCAATCTAATTTATGTCAAAACTTATGTGAAGCAATTATTAGGGTTACTCCACGAGTATCGTCAAATGTTAGGCTCTATTCCCCCGGAACTTCAACAACTTGAAGAAGAAATAGAGTTAGAATTTCTAGTGGAGGATTTCCCCAAATTGGTCCTTTCAATGCAAGGGGGAGCCGAACGGATCCGCACCATTGTGGAATCTCTGCGAAATTTCTCCAGACTGGATGAAGCGGAACTCAAATCAGTGGATCTCCATGAAGGATTGGAGAGCACGTTAATGATGTTAGGGCATCGCCTAGAACGGAGTGACGATCGCCCGGGAATTACCGTCATCAAAAACTACGCTCAACTCCCCCTAGTCCGTTGCTATGCCGCTCAACTTAATCAAGTCTTTATGCATCTGCTCACCAATGCGATCGATGCCCTAGAGTCGGGATCTCGCCCTCCCCACTCCCTCCCAAATAGCCAAGACGAGGCAGCGATCGGCCCCGAACCTCCTGCCCCCACCATCTGGATTAACAGCGCACAGCCGACCGAAAACACCGTCACCATCTCCATCGCCGATAATGGTCCCGGAATGACCCGAGAATTACAACAACAAGCCTTTGACCCATTTTTTACCACAAAAGAAGTCGGATATGGCACCGGATTAGGATTATCCATTTCTTACCAAATTGTCGTAGAAGGACATGGGGGAACCCTCGATTGTCAGAGTTTGCCCGGAACCGGAACAACTTTTACCCTCGGACTGCCCATTCCATGTCGCCAAAAACCCCCAAAATAGCACGGATACCTCCCCCTTACAACAGTAGGTTTCCTCGTGAGGGGGCTTCAGCCGCGTCACGAGGACCCAGGGAGAAAAAATCACAGATCCTTATCCTGTGCAAATCAGCGTACAATATATAATCGAAGCAGTTCCCCGACGGGATTGGGTAGCCATCATGCAAGTTTTATTTAAAATCGTTCGCCAAAGCCAAAATACTGGCCCTCGGATCCAGACCTATCAACTCGATGTAGAACCGGGGAATACCATCCTCGATTGTCTAAATCGGATTAAATGGGAGCAAGACGGAACCCTCGCCTTTCGTAAAAATTGCCGCAATACTATCTGCGGCAGTTGCTCAATGCGGATTAATGGCCGTTCCGCCCTCGCCTGTAAAGAGAATATCGGCGCTGAAGTGGCCCGATTGAACCAAATCTCTCAACAGAGCACCGAAACCGAATCCGCCACCCGCGATCGCCAGCAAACCGAGAACCCGGCACTCAATGCCTTACCCGGCGCACCCCCAAGGGCGACTGCACCGGGAGCAATTCCAGAAATTACCATTGCGCCAATGGGAAATATGCCCGTTGTCAAGGATCTGGTGGTGGATATGCAGCGGTTTTGGAACAATCTCGAAGCCGTTGATCCCTATGTGAGTAATACTGCCAGGAAAATCCCCGAACGAGAATTTCTCCAAACTCCAGAGGAGCGATCGCGCCTAGAGGAAAGCGGCAATTGTATCCTCTGCGGTGCCTGCTATTCTGAATGCAACGCCGTTGAAGTCAACCCGAACTTTGTCGGTCCCCATGCCCTCGCCAAAGCCTATCGCATGGTGGAAGACGATCGCGACGACCAAACCGAATCCCGCTTACAAAACTATAACCAAGCTAACTCCGGGGTCTGGAGTTGCACCCGCTGCTTTTACTGTAATTCCGTTTGTCCAATGGGCGTTGAACCCCTGGATAAAATCGGTAAAATTAAGGACGAAATTCTCGAACGCACCGATGATCAAGCCAGTCGTTCCATTCGTCATCGCAAAGTCTTAATTGATTTAGTCAAAAAAGGCGGCTGGGTCGATGAACGCAAATTTGCCGTGATGGTTGTCGGTAATTTCTTCCGGGATATCAAAGGATTATTAAGCCTTGGCCCGGTGGGATTCCAGTCCATTAAACGAGGCAAAATGCCGTTAACGTTTGAACCGTCTGAAGGCACCAAAGAAGTGCGATCGCTGATTGAATCCGTTCAAGAACTCGAATCTAAATCCTCGAAAGCTCCTAAAAAATAACCCCAATGACTCAGCCAAAACCAACCCCTACCCCACCCCCCGTTCAAGATTTACCCGCCGAACCTGAACCGGCTTTTGGATGGACCAAATATGCAGAACGCATCAATGGTCGAGTTGCCATGATTGCCTTTCTCTCATTGCTCTTACTCGAAGCCTTCACCCATCAAAACCTGTTTACCTGGTTAGGATTGCGGTAATTTCATCCCGAATCAAGCCCACAGTTTGGGGAGCATCTCAATTTTGCCTAAAAACCGATCTGACCTCTCCCCCCTGCCCCCCTCCCCTGCAAGGGGAGGGGGAAATTAACGACTGAAGTTGTTACTACGAACCTATAAAAAGTAACGACTGAAGTCGTTACTACGAACTAAGAAGAACGACTGAAGTCGTTACTACGAACTTATGAAAA
>NZ_JAFLQW010000271.1 GCF_017313335.1 Phormidium pseudopriestleyi FRX01
CTCCCCACTCGCTGGGGAAACTAATTGATTGGAAACACTCTTAAAAATCTGGGTCGCTTATTAGAAAGAGCACAGGCAGATGGCAGTTGGGAAACCCTGGAAACCAAGGAACGGGAAAGCAAAAAGGCCATTACCGAAATTCTGGGTATGGATTTCGATACGTTTACTCGGGTAATTTTGTTACCTCAAGGACAATTTGATGAGTTTTTAAAAGGAAATACGGGCAAGCGTCGGGAAATTTTGCGGCAATTGGCAGGGTTTGAAATTTTTGAGCGGATGCGGAAGGAAACCAATGATTTAGCGCGGTTATTGAAGCAGGAATTGGCGACAATTGAGCGACAAATTGCAGATTTGGAAGTACCGGATGCGATCGCCATTGAAGGACAGCGATCGCAATTAGCCACCTTAGAAACTGAGATTCCAGTCCTCAATCAAGGGGTGTTAAATGCCCAAACCTTGTTAGAGGCGGAAGAACGGCTATTTGAGCAACAGGAACGCCTCACCAAGTGTCAGCGACAATTTGCCGAATTCAACCAGCGACAGCCGAAAATCACCGCCCTGAGTGAACGATTGGCCCGGTCCCAAGTGGCCGATCGCCTGCAAGGGGATTGGGCATTGGTTCAGGAAGCTCGCACTCAAGATAAATTAGCCGCGAATCAGGCTCAAAAAGCCGCCCTAGGCTTAACCCAAGCGGAAACCCAATTACAGTCAGAACGGCAAAACCTGGAACAAGTGAGAACAGAAGCTGCCGCCCTCGCCCCGCAAATTGCCGCAAGGGAGCACGCCTTAGCCCAAGCTAAAGCCTACGAGGAACAGCGGCAACAGTTGGAACAGGATGTGGCGATCGCCGCGACTCAATCCCAGCAAAAACAGCAACAGCAACAAGCGGCAAAGCAGGAACTCAGCCAAGCGGAAGCCCAAGTGAAAGCGGCAACGGTACAGGTTTCTCTCACAACCGACGCCCTCCAACGGCATCAACCCGGGGGGGACCGCTTAGAATGTCTCACAACCATCGCCCCGTTATTGGTGGAATGGAATCTGGGGGAAAAGCAACGGAAACAGCAAGCCCAAGCCCTGGACAAAGTGAATCGGGACCGGGCAAATGGCGATCGCACCTATCAATCTGCCCTCACGGGTTTACAACAGGCGCAAGGGGCGATCGCCCAACTCACCCAGGAGATTGCTGCCGGGGAAACTGCCAACGCGGAAGCCACGAAATCCAACCATGCGGCAGCCTTACGCCTGTCCCTGGATGCGGGAGAGACTTGCCCGGTTTGTGGCGGCATCCATCCCGATTCTGAGGCAAAATTACCCCCTTTACCGGCGATCGCCTGGGTGAATCTCACTGCCTTACAAACCCAGGCAGCAACGGCGACACAAGCCCTGCAAACTGCCCAACTCAATGCCACGAAAGCAGAAGCTGCCCTAGAAAATCTCACTCAGAAACACCGAGAAATTCTGGAACAATTCGTGACTCTCACCCAGCAGCAGCAAGACTTACAACAGCAAATTACCGAGATTTTACAACAGAGTGAGACAGCCAAACTGGATGCAGTCGCCCTCCAGCAGGAACGAGAAGCCCTACAAAAGAGCGATCGGGCATACCGAGAAGCGGCAGCCGCCTATCAACAGGCAACAACGCGCCTGGAAACCGCCCAACAAGCCCGAGAGTTTAGCGATCGCACCTATCAGGCAACCGTTACCGACGCTGAAGCTGCCACCCAGGAACTCACGCGACGGCAGCAAAACCTCCAAGAAGTGCGAGAGAAACTGGCAGCGATGACGGAGGGATTATCCTATCAAGTTCTCGCCCAAACCCTAGCCGAACAAAAACAAACCCTCAGCAGTCGCATTTCTGCGGCAGAAACGGCCCATCAAACTGCCGAAAATCGCGTCATCCAAGCCCGAGAAACCGCCCATCAAACTCAGATAACCGCTGAAGCCGCCCAAGGCAAACAACAGCAATCTAACACCCGTTGGCAAACCCAATTACAGGCAGTTGATTTAACCGAAGCGACCTTTCTCACCGCCCTTGCCTCCCCGGAAGAACAGGGGAAATGGCAACAGGCAATCACCCATCATCGAGAAAGCAGGATTGAACTCTCCACTCGCATTGCGGGATTACAAGAAGAAATAGGCGATCGCACCACCGATGCCCATCAGTTGCAACAGCGAAAACAAGCCAAACAAACCGCTGAACAACAGTTAAAAATCGCCCAAGATAAACGAGTTGAATTATCTACCTGGATTCAATCTGCTGAACAAAGACAAAGACAGTCAGAAAAACTCCTAGATGAACAAGAAACCGTCAGTAAAAACTATGATATTTATCATGTTTTAGCCCAAAATCTCAAAACCAACGAATTTCAATCCTACATCTTAGAACATTTAGAAGCGGAATTAGTTGCCCGGGCTACCTTATTGTTAAAAGAACTCACCGAATCCCGCTACGCCTTGGAAATGCAAGAGGGAGAATATTGGGTTGCAGATAATTGGAATGGCGGCGAATTGCGACGAGTCCGAACCCTCTCCGGAGGAGAAACCTTTGCCACCTCTCTCTCAATGGCGATCGCCCTCTCGGAAAAACTCTCAATGGGGGCAGAATTAGGCAGTTTATTCCTCGATGAAGGATTCGGAACCTTAGACTCAGAAACCCTAGAAAGTGTCACCCAAATCCTAGAATCCTTACGCCAACAAAATCGCACCATCGGCGTGATTACTCATGTCAAATCATTAGGGGAACGACTCCCTACCCAAGTGAAAGTCTTCAAGTCTCCCCAAGGTTCTCGCCTAGAGGTGGAGGTTTTGTAATTAAAACAGGACTTACGAATCACCTATTATGTAGGGGCGATTCACGAATCGCCTCTACATATAGGGCTGTTTCGGAAAATATGCAGAAGTCCTGTAAAATTAAGGGATAAACCCGGAAACGATACTGTATTTTAGGACTGATTATAAACCTCATCTTCCGGATTATCCCAAACTTTAGCAAAAATATCATCCGACAATCGCGAAATTCCCCTAACATCAACATTCCCCCCAGAAATAATCACCCCAACCCGCCGATCGCGCAGTGAAATCATCCCTTCTAATAACGCTGCTGCCGCTAATGCGCCAGTAGGTTCGACTACGATTTTCATCCGTTCCCAGAGAAAAAACATTGTCTGTAAAATAGCCAATTCCGAGACAGTTACCAAGTCATCTACATAATGCAAAATTAAGGGAAACGTTAACTCACCCAGAGAGGGAGTGCGAGCACCATCAGCAATGGTATCCGGATTATGAACTCGATGCAATTGTTTACTATGGAACGATCGCGCTGCATCATCGGCATTGGCAGGTTCAACCCCAATCACCTGACATCCCGGGGACAAAGTTTTGGCGGCGATCGCACAACCGGACAACAATCCCCCGCCGCCACAGCATACCAAAAGTGTGTCTAATTCTCCCACTTCTTCTATCAACTCTTTCGCCGTGGTTCCCTGTCCCGCAATCACTTCCGCGCGGTTATAGGGGGGAATCACCGTCAAGGCGCGATCGCGAGATAGGGTTGCCGCTAACTCCTCTCGGGAAATTTCCTGCTTGTCATACAAAATCACCTCCGCCCCATATTCCCGAGTCGCCTTTTGCTTGACTTCTGGCGCATCTTCCGGCATAATTATCGTGGCTGAAATCCCCAATAATTGCGATGCTAATGCGATCGCCTGGGCATGATTTCCTGAAGAATAAGCCAGTACCCCTTGCTGTTTTTCCTCCTTCGATAACTGCACCAGCGCATTGTATGCCCCCCGAAATTTAAAAGACCCCGTGCGTTGAAAGTTTTCGCACTTAAAAAAGACTTGATTTTGGGTCATTTCATTGACAGTTCGGGAGGTCATCACCGGAGTTTTGTGGGCGACTCCGCGCAAGTGATTCGCTGCCGCTTCTATATTACCATAATTCACTGATAAATCACTCATTTTTTAGGCTAATTTGACTCAATTCCTGCTAGTTGATACTCTTCATAAGCCGTGATAAATTCTTTGGGAATCGCTTTGGGTCGCATCATCACCGCATCCACCCAAACCCAAAGCACTTCTGCCGTTACCACTAAATCGGATTCGCCTTTCTTGCGGATTTCATAATGACGAGTCACCCGAGTTCCGCGCAAATTTTCTAACCAAGTAGTAATTGCTAAAATATCCCCGGCTACTGCTGGACGTAAATAGTCAATGGTGACTCGCCGCATGATAAAATAGCCGCCTAATTCTCGATAGCGGTTGAGGGAAAAACCTAGGTGTTCCGAGTGTTGAATTCCGACATCTTCTAAATAATGTTGGTAAATGGCATTATTGACATGACCCAAAGCATCCATTTCATAATGTCGCACCCGAATATCAGTTACAAATTTTTCCATTTCCAAGCCAGTTTAAATGAGTGAATTTATCTTAATTGTAACCAAATTTACTCCCAAATTCATGGCGATCGCATCAACTGCGCCAAAGTTGCCTCCATCACCGCTGAAGTTTGCCCAGAAACTCCAAAAACCAGGGCCTCTCGATACACTCGTCCCGCCTGAGATTCCGCCAAATTGGACGCGCCACTAGAAACCGTAATCGCAGCTTGTGCCGATCGATAAGCTAAATCAATCGCCTGCACTCGCAAGGGTAACGCCTGAGAATACCAAGTGACGACTGCCTAATCCTTGCAAGGCAGTTTTTAGGGCATCTGTGTCCCGATCCAGGATAGTCGCATTCGGTGCTACAGCGTCTCGCAAATAGGACTCTGCCACCTATAGAAGGGTTTGCTGGCAATTCATCCGCTTGTTCTTTAAAATCAGATTGAGTCAGTTAATTTCCTGAATTATAGAAAACGCCGTAAAACCCACGTGCTTTAGCCGTGGGATATAAGGGGGTTAGCGTAGGTACGTAGCTAACCAATTACTTAGTTTTTTGGTTCTCAACATATCTCTTAATCGTATCCCCAGAAACTGCCCCCGCC
>NZ_JAFLQW010000540.1 GCF_017313335.1 Phormidium pseudopriestleyi FRX01
CGTTCCAGTCCTAAACAATCCACGTTTTCCGCGCTTACTGCCACTGTTGCCGGTTTTTCACCGAATTTGGGTAGCGCATCATTGTCCAGAAAACTTGTCTCTGCCTAATGATACCCTATAAGAGTAGAGCATTGCAGAAAAATGCGCTAGGCGGTTAAAACCGCTCGTGTGGGCTTTCCACCCCGGTCTAAAGACGCGAGGCTACCAGCCCTGCCGTGTTTCTCTTGTGTCAGAATCTCCTTATGGTTCTCCCTCTTACTCAGGTCAAAACTCAATGGGGACATCCCAGAGGACCCCAAAAAAGCGCCCAAGGAGGGTTCAAATGAAGCGATCGAGAATTAATTCCAAAATGTCTAATTATTTATGGACAGAGTAAACTGAAAGAGATATAGCAGTTCCTTTATCAGTTGTGGAATGCCCTCACCCCCAATCCCTCTCCCAAAGGGGGAGAGGGGAGCTGAAGATGTCATAAATCATTTAGGATTGCTATAGTTACCGGATCTGCTAGGCTTTGTACAACAAATCCGCGACGGCGTTCTCGGCAGGACACTCACATAATCCAAGAAATTCGCTGACTCCTGGTCTGAAGTAAAGAGTTATAGATCTTATGACAGCTGCATCTCCAAATCCAAAGGCTTGGGACCATAACAATAGTAGTGCTGGTGCCGTGATTGATGTGACCCCTCAAATCGTTGATGGCGGCAAGAGCGATCATCAACGGTCCACATCCCCATCGGTGAGCGAACCCGCATCTAGCCCTCCGAGTAACAGTGGGGGTGGGGGGTCTTTAGTTCAGTCCAAGGGGACCTTCACTAACTTTCTCGCCCCCCTCAACAAAGACAGCTTCACCCAGGTTGTCAAAGATGTGGAAGGGAAGCTCGAAGTCGTCAATCAAACCCTGTCGATGCTCGACAGCCTCCTCGATGCCCAAGGGTTTGACTCGATTCTTGATGAAATGTTGCGTTCCATCACCTTAAAAACCGGGGAACTCCTCGGCGCGGACCGCACTACGATATTTTTATTAGATGAAGAAAAGAATGAACTGTGGTCCATCATCGCCAAAGGTGCAGGGGGTAAGCCTTTAGAGATTAGGATTCCAGCGGATAAGGGAATTGCTGGGGAAGTCGCCACGTTTAAGAAAGTCGTTAATATCCCCTTTGATTTCTTTGATGATTCCCGTTCCGGTGCAGCAAAAGAACAGTTCAAGAAAACAGGCTACCGCACCTATACGATGCTCTGTCTGCCTCTATTGAACGAACAAGGGGCATTAGTCGCGGTGGTTCAGTTACTGAATAAGTTAAAAAAAATCCATGATGCGGACTCTGAATTGTCCGAACGGATTAATGCCAAAGGCTTTACCGAAGAAGATGAGCGGGTATTTGAAGAGTTTGCCCCCTCGATTCGCCTGATTCTCGAATCCTCGAAGTCCTTCTATAAAGCAACTCAGCGGCAACGCGCCGCAGCAGCGCTCATGGCAGCGACCCAATCTTTGAGTAAGAGTAGCCTCGACCTGGAAGAAACCCTGAAAAAGGTGATGGACGAGGCCAAGCAACTGATGAACGCCGATCGCAGCACCTTATGGCTGATCGACCGGGAGAAAAATGACCTCTGGACCAAGATCCCCATCGGTCCGAGAGGGGAGTTAAGGGAAATCCGAATTCCTATGGGGGTCGGGTATGCCGGGACGGTGGGGAAAACAGGAGACCCCCTAAATATCCCCTTTGACCTATACGACCATCCCGGTTGTGAAACCAGTAAGCGGGTCGATCAACAAAGCGGGTATCGGACCTGTAGTTTATTGTGTATGCCGGTTTTCAACGCCGATGGGGAACTGATTGGGGTGACCCAGTTGGTGAATAAGAAAAAACAAGGGGATCATCCCCCCTACGAACCGACCCAATGGCCGGAAGCCCCCGATTGCTGGAAAGCCAGTTTCAATCGGTCCGATCAGGAATTTATGCAGGCGTTTAATACCCAAGCGGGAGTGGCGTTGCAAAATGCTAAACTCTTTGCCACGGTCAAGCAGCAAGAGCAAATGCAACGGGATATTTTGCGCAGCTTGAGCAATGGGGTGATTTCGACGGATAAGTCCGGAAAGGCGATCGCCGCTAACGATAGTGCGCGTCAATTGCTGGGTCTGGAAGCGAGCGATCGCATTGAAGGCAAATCCGTGCGCGATTTAATCCAAATTAAAGACGGGGACTTTTCTAAGTGGTTTGATGCGGCATTGACGGCCAAGGATGATAAATCCCGTCAGCAGTATTATCCCGATCAAACCCTGGTTGCCCAAGACGAAAAAGAGCAACACAGCATTAACTTGTCGATTAACTCCATTGCTGATGCCTCGGACCGTAACAACGTTTATGGTGCCCTGGTGGTGATGGAAGATATCAGCGATGAGAAACGACTCAAGAGCACGATGTATCGCTACATGACCCAGGAAGTGGCCGAACAGTTACTGGCTTCTGGAGACACGGGATTAGGTGGCAAGCGTAAGGAAGTCTCGGTCTTGTTCTCGGATATCCGCAGCTACACCACCCTCACCGAAGGGATGGAGGCGGAAGATGTCGTGGTCATGCTCAATGAATATTTTGAGTCAATGGTCGATGCGGTGTTTCAGTACAAGGGGACCCTGGATAAATATATTGGGGATGCGATCATGGCTGTGTTTGGGTCTCCTCTCCCCCTGAAGGACCATGCCTGGTGTGCGGTCCAAACCGCGATAGAAATGCGGCGGCGGTTGATTGAATTTAACAACCATCGCACCGATGCCGGTAAGCCAATCCTGAAAATTGGGATTGGGATTCACTCTGATGAAGTGATCAGCGGGAATATTGGGTCTAGCAAACGGATGGAATTGACTTCTATTGGAGATGGGGTCAACCTCGGGTCTCGGTTAGAAGGCACGAGCAAAATGTATGGGACTGATATCGTGATCAGTGAAAAAACTTACAATCCTTGTGCAGAAAAGGTTTATGTTCGAGAACTGGATTTTATTACGGTGAAAGGGAAAAGCGAACCTGTCAAAATTTATGAATTGGTCGGTTTGCGATCGGACCCAATTTCTGACTACAATCTGCAAATTATCGAATCCTACACGAAGGGACGAAAGTTTTATCTGTCTCGTCAATTTGCTAAAGCTCTCCAAGAGTTTGGTAAAGTGTTGGAACTTGATAAGAATAATAAGGCGGCATCCCTACAGATGGATCGCTGTCAACATTTTGTGGTGGAACCCCCAGGGGATGACTGGAATGGGGTCTGGAATCTCACCGAAAAGTAGTATCCTAAACAGAGCAAGGGTACAACCTAGAATTCAGGAGTCAGAATTCTGCTTTGGCATCGTTCTCACTCCTGATTGCTTGAAGAAAGATTGAATCGGTAGTTGACAATGTGTATGGAATATGGTAAATCCTAGCGGCGATCGCCAAGAAGTTTCAGTCTTATTCTCTGAAATTTCAGGCTATAGTAGCTTGACGGAAAATTTAGAAGCCTCCGAGGTCGCCAGTCTGCTTCAACACTATTTTGAGTCAATGCTGGAGGCCGTGAATCAGTACAGGAAAAATCACGAGCAACAAATAGAAGTGGCTTGTATTGGCAATGGACTGATTGTAGTCTTTGGTGCACCGCAGTTCCTAGAAAATCATGGGTGGATGGCATTGCAAACTGCGATCGCCATGCACAAAAAACTTGATGAATTTAATCATCATCGCCAAGAGCAAAATAAACCCGTGATTCAGATGGGGATTGGGATTAATTCCGATTGGACCATTAGCAATAATATTGCTGAAAACAAGTCCTTGCAATTTAGCGCCGTGGGCGACGGTGTAAATTTGGGCAATCTCCTCCAAGGGGTAAGCAATCAATATGGCTGCAATATCGTCTTGGGAGAAAACACCTATCAAGCCTGCCAGGAGCGAATTTGGGCCAGAGAACTGGACCGGATTCGGATGCGATCGAACTATCCCCCAGTTGCCCTCTATCAATATCTGGGACTCAAGGGAGAAGAGATTTCCGACGAGAGTAAAAAAGTGATGGAACACTATGACCTCGGACGGCAATATTATCTCAGTCGCAAGTTTGCGATCGCAATGGGAGAATTTGCCACCGTCTTGGAAATCAACAGCCACGATCGCGCGGCCCGGTTGCATCTCAAGCGCTGCCAGCGATTGCTCAAAGACCCCCCTAACGCTGAATGGGATGGGTCCTGGGTGGCTAAAAAATCTTGGGAACTGGCAGAACATTAGAAGCAACACAACAAAACAATGGCATCCTGTTTTTGAGTGAGTGGGTTTCGACGGAATAGGGATGAGCGTTCTGGCCATCGGATGCTCTACAACCGTGCAGTTAGTTCTTAAATCTCCCCTGGGATTCCGTCGTTATACCCGCGAAAAATTTCAGGCGATCGCCACATGGACCTCCTCATCCCTCAGACTTAGATCCCGAGGCAGTTCTCAGCAGACCGCAACGGAATTGTTACAATATTTAACATGGTTCCGTAAGTGGGTCCCCAATACATGGATACAAAGACCGTTTCTCCTCCCTCCGCCAAATTTCAGCCCGGTAGCGTCCCGGAAGAATCTCCCGGTTTAACCCCCTTTCCCGAAGGGGTCAAAAATCCCCCAGTCACCGTGGACATCGATTCCGCCGCCACCGAACTGGTCCCCCTCAAATCCGGCGCACCGTACTCAGACAGCAATGCTCTGTTGTACGACCCCGTTGCCATCACCGAACTCTATCGCGATCGGCCCGTGCAAGTCTGGGGGCGCAGATTTGCCATTTTGTGGCCCATCCTCACCCTCGCCTTTGGAATTTGGCGGGATAAAAAATGGGGTCGCGTCAAACAAAACGAACGAAAACGCGCCGAAAAACTGCGAACGACCCTAACTAAATTAGGGCCAGCCTTCATTAAAGTCGGACAGGCCCTCTCCACGCGCCCCGACCTAGTGCCGCCCCTGTATTTAGAAGAACTCGCTAAACTCCAGGACCAACTACCCCCCTTTCCCAACGAACTCGCCTACCAATTTATCGAAGAAGAACTGGGCGATCGGCCCTCCGCCATCTATGCCGAAATCACCCCAGACCCCGTAGCTGCCGCCTCCCTGGGCCAAGTTTACAAGGGTAAACTCAAAACCGGCGAAACCGTCGCCATCAAAGTCCAACGCCCTGGACTCGCCGAAAGCATGGGACTCGATGTCTATGTCTTACGGCAACTGGCAATCTGGGTGCAAAAAAATGTCAAACAAGTTCGCAGCGACCTAGTCGCCATCATGGACGAGTTCGGCACTCGCATCTATGAAGAAATGGACTACAACAAAGAAGGAGAAAATGCCGAACGCTTTGCCAAACTCTACGGCCATCTCAAAGATATCTACGTCCCCAAAATTTACTGGAAATATACCGGGCGTAGAGTGCTAACAATGGAGTGGATCGACGGCACTAAACTCACCCAAATCCCCGCCCTCACCGCCCAAGGCATCGACGCCAAATACCTAATCGAAGTCGGCGTCCAATGTTCCCTGCGCCAATTACTCGAACATGGGTTTTTCCATGCTGACCCCCACCCGGGCAACCTCCTCGCCACCCGAGATGGCAAACTCGCCTATCTCGATTTCGGCATGATGAGTGAGGTCAAACCCTATCAACGATATGGACTCATTCAAGCTGTCGTCCATCTCGTCAACCGCGACTTTGAAGGACTCGCCAAAGATTACGTCAAACTCGAATTTCTCACCCCAGAAACCGACCTCACCCCGATTATACCCGCCCTTGCCAACGTCTTTAATAACGCCCTCGGTGCTAGTGTAGCCGAACTCAACTTTAAGAGCATTACCGACCAACTCTCGGACATCATGTACGAGTATCCCTTCCGGGTCCCCGCCTATTATGCCTTAATTATTCGCTCCTTAGTTACCTTAGAAGGGATTGCTATTAATGTTGATCCGAACTTTAAAGTCCTGAGTAAAGCCTATCCTTATGTGGCTAAACGCCTCTTAACCGACCCCTCCCCAGAATTGCGAGGGTCATTGAGAGACCTGCTCTTTAAAGATGGGGAATTTCGCTGGAACCGATTAGAAAACCTATTGAGAAATGCCAAAGAGAGTGATGATTATGACCTCTCCCAAGGATTAAATCAAGCCTTAGAATTTCTGTTCTCAGAACGGGGAGAATTCATCCGCGATCGCCTCGTCGAAGAGTTAGTCAAAAGCCTAGATCATCTCTCCCGCGACGCCTTCAATAATGCCACCTCCGTCCTCCGAGAATGGGTAGGTTGGAAAGGAAATAAACCCACCCCAACCTTAACCAGTGGTGACCAAGAGAAAATGGAGCGAATTAAACGAATTTGGGAAATTTTACAAGAAACCCAAGGATTCAATCCCACCGAATTTGTCCAAAAACTTGCTCCCTTTCTCATCAAACCCGAAACCCAACGCATGGGTCAAAAAATAGCGGGAGACTTAGCCCAAAGAATGTTAGCCCGCCTGATTCGGGAAGTTCTCCTCAAAGAAGAACCCCCCAATGGCAAACCATCCTATCCCTCCGGTTCCCAACAACAATTACCCCCCTCCCGCACCAATGGTAAAGTTATCACCTATCCCGATGTAACGGTTAGGAAATAGCCTAAAAAAGCCTGCACCCTCAAGGGTGGGGCTATCCAAACCAAGCCCGCCTACGCGGGCTAATTTTTATCGAATTATCTGTTAAAAAGAAAGCGAGCAAGATGCTCGCACTCCCAAGCTTCCTATCATAAGTTCAACGTCCCGACTTCAGTCGTTCCCTTTTTTAATTAATTCTATCATCATTTACCCAAAAAACAGCCCAAAAGTTTGCGATTAAGTAATATCAATCCGGTTAAATATAGCAAATTTCAGAACCCCTTACCTCACCCTTACAAGAGTAGGTTTTTTACTTCCGGTCCCCGGACCTTGGCAAGGGGAGGGTTAGGGTGGGGTCCTCTTGACGTGCGATCGCACTTGCGCGTGGAATTGGTGGGTGGAGTGTCGGAGTGACGTGCGATCGCACCTGTATAGAGGTTGGTCCAACCTCTTTCTTCGTAACTCAGGCGATCGCGCTTGCGCGTGAACTCTCCACCCACTCATTTCTCTTGACTTGACGCGCGATGGCGCGTCAAGAGGACCCCACCCTAACCCTCCCCTTGCCAAGGGGAGGGGACCGGAGGTGCAGTTAATATAGCGGTTCCCGGACTCATTCGCGTACTTTTCAAAGCCCCTCTCCCGTCTTGGGAGAGGGGTTTGGGGTGAGGGCTGTACCTTATGGATATGAGAAACGCTATAGTAAGGCGAATCACCATAAACGTAAAAAACCTACTCTTGTAAGCTTACCCCACCCCCTTCTTGGGAGAGGGTTTTGGGGCGATCGCTCTCCTTATAAAAGTTGAAATAAAAACAGTAAAGACAAGGCAAAACCTTGTCTTCAACTGTTAATAATAAACCGTCAATTTAATTAAGCCATCGCCGATTCAAATTGTTGCAATTGAGCTAGATCCGGGGCCGAGTTTTTTCCAAAAATTGGCGGTAATTCTCCCACCTTAACCAGCACCTCCCGCACCTCTTGATTAGAAATATCGGCCAGGGTTCGGTTACTTAATAGTGCTAGGGTTGCAGCAATCCCTAATCCATGACCCACTGCCGCATTGTATTCCACAATTCGTCCCGCAGCGGAAGCAAAACCCTCAAATCCAGACGCGGGACTGACAACCGCTAAATTAGGCACGGATTTTAGTTGGGCGTGACGGATACCGACATTAAAAATTGGCTTACTAAACATGGTGCTGAGAAACCCATTTGCTAAGGCTTTATGGCCAATGCCAGGAATCCCCCCGCGTACATCAAAATGGTAAGCAAAGGTTGCCAATGCCTCTGATTTAGGAACGCCACCGGCTAACATTTTTGCACCACTTAAAGGCTCGATCGCCTCGGTGATATTTCCCGCGTGTCTGATGTACAATTCCGAGGCAGGCGTTACCTTTTTTGCCCCAATGCTCTTAAACCATTGCTCAACAAATTTCATTTCCTCCAACATTGCCGGAGTCGGTTTCCCGCCATTGTTTGCCAGAGTCTCCGCTTCACTGCCGGTAACGGCAATCATCAAGGCATTCCAAGAGAGGCGATCGCCGGATAAAATCGCCACATTTCCTCGGTCTAAAATTGCCCCACTTTCATACAGGGATAACTTCTTGCCTCGGAACGAATGATAGGCGATCGATAACGCATTACAGCGAATATCAATATAATCTTTCCCCGCCCACAATGTTTTTAAATTCCCGTGGGAATCCACCAACTCCTGCCGGAGTGATTCAGCTTTGCGCTCATCAAATCCAGCGGCAGACTTGAGGAAATTTTGGGCTTCCGTATCGGCCAAATTTCTGAATCGTTTCAGATAGGTTAATTCTATTTCTTTGAGGCGATTAATACTCAACCCTTCGGTTTCAAATACCAACGTCACCGGCAGTTCAGAATCTGGTAACCCAAATGTCCCGAATCCTTGAGACTTTTTCGCTCCTGCCGCTTGTGCGAGTTCCGCATTTACGGTAGAATCGATAAATTGCTTGGCTGTATAGGTTTCACCGCGAGTGGTGAGAATACTGGTTAAATTGGGACCGGATTTAACGACCGATGCGATTTTGACGTGACTGAGAATCGCCACCCCTGCTTCCTGGAGCATTTCTTTCAAAGCGCGATCGCCTTTTTGGGGATCAAGGGCAATTTGCACCACTTCTGCCCGTTGCAAAAACTCCTGATAAAGGGCAGAAGGTGCACCAAATGTATCTAAATTCAGGGAGGTTTGAAGCGGGCGATCGATCTGGGTGCGATCGAGATAAGATAATTTCCCTCGAATCAAATGACCGCCAATGCCTTCTCCAGCATTTGCCTTAGACATTAACAGCATTTTCGGATATTTTTGGGTCTGACGGCGATACTCTCTCGCTGCCGCTATCATCGCTAAAACCCCGGGTACTTCATCCCCAAATCCGATGATATCGTAATACCGTTCTTCTTTATTATTCATAGTATGCGCTCGCGATCGCCAAGATTGGTAAATGCCGGTATAATCCGACAGACATTATTCCCTATACCTTAGCTAACGCCGTTTATCCGGAGGCACAGAACCCGAAAAATATTCCTCCGAAATGTTCAACGTCCCGACTTCAGTCGTTATTCCACCCTCCCCAACCCAAACCCCACCCCACTAAAACCAGACAATCACAACCCTCACCGCCAATCTGACCCCAAATTTCGCTAAAGTTAAAAGCAGTAACCCCTTTAGGAGATTTCAGGATGTCAGCTCAACTACTCCTTGTCGATGATGAACCCGGATTACGGGAAGCGGTGCAAGCCTATCTGGAAGATGAAGGGTTTTCCGTTCAGGTGGCGAGTAATGCCAATGATGGATGGGATTTGCTGCAACAGCAACATCCGGATTTAGTGATTACGGATTTGATGATGCCCCAAGTTGATGGATTTGAATTTCTCAAACGGATGAGGGAAGACCCCCGGTTTAAGGTGATGCCAGTGGTTTTTTTAACCGCTAGAGGGATGACAGGCGATCGCATCCAAGGTTATCAAGCCGGTTGTGATGCCTACCTGTCCAAACCGTTTGACCCCGATGAATTAGTGGCGATCGTCCGGAATTTGTTAGATCGTCGCGCCGCTGCCAGTGTGGAGGGAGAAGCCCCGGATTTAGCGTCCTTAGCCCGAGAAATTGGGGAAATCAAGTCCATGCTATCCGGTCGGCATTCGATCGCCCAAACCCCTTCCCCTATCAAAATTGACCTCACCCCTCGCGAACAAAGTGTTTTGGATTTAGTGGCGAAAGGATTGATGAACAAGGAAATCGCCCGCAATCTCGATACCAGTGTTCGCAATGTTGAAAAATATGTCAGCCGCTTATTTAGCAAAACCGGCACTAATAGCCGGACTGAGTTAGTGCGTTATGCCCTTGAACATGGTCTTACAGAATAAGGGCAGATGGCTCATTGCGGGTGATTGATTTCAAGCCGTTGAATCACCATCCGCGATCGGCAAAAGATTAAGAAAAGTTACATTTCTTTAAAAAATGGTCATAATTTCTCATTTTGCAGAAAATTTTTGCTAACGTTTGACCCATTACTTCAACAAAAAATAAGAAAAAAGACCTAAAACTTATGAAAGTTGCAAAAATTTCCTCACCCTTGGGACAAGTTTTAATGATGGCAGCGTTAATGATTTTGATGAGTTTGGGGACAATGACCGTCGTCGTGTTAGCCGGTGGGTTCTGAGGCAGAGAAAATGAGGTTTCTCTGCCTGGGTTCTGCCATTTTTTGCTCACAGACGTAAGAGTAAATTAGAGCCGTGGGTATCGGTGCCACAGGTATTTAATAATCCGTAGGTGGCACCTAACTCATGAACTTGAGCCGTTTGCTTGGGACTGGGTTTCCAGGGCTTAGGGTTTTTGTAGGCATAATAGGTTTCGATGCCATCAATGCCGAAAGAGGCGGCTTCGGGAATCAGGTCCTCGGGCGATCGCCGGGCATACCGCGCCGGGTGAGCCAAAACCGCCAATCCTCCTGCAGCTTGAATGGAATGAATCACTTCAGAGGCTTGATAATCGGGACCCTTGACCACATGATTTTGGAGATAGGGTTGCATCCGAGGATGTTCTGGATTGAAGGCATATCCCAGAATATGAACCTCCGTATCCAAGAGACCCGCATTAATTTCGACGCCGGTCCAGAGTTGAGGGGCTTGAGGCAATTCAGCAACGGTTCTGTCACTTTGATATAAATTGGAATGGTCGATCCACCATTTATCTAGCCACTGTTGAGCGGCGTAGTAGCCTTTGACGCTGTGATGATCCGTAATTGTCAGCCCTTTGAGACCAATAGAGATGGCTTGTTCCATCACTTCTTCCGGGCGTAACTTGCCGTCGGAACAGACGGTATGGAGATGAAAATTGTAAGCAGTCGGGCAACTATCAGCGTCGATCGCCTGAAACACGCGACCAAGCGCCGCTTTATTCTGGGCGGCAGGCTGAGTTGAAATAGACTGTTGAGAGACACAGAGCGTCATAACTACCTCATAAATTGGTGAATGTTCGGGTTGAACATCAACACACCCTGAAAAGGCCAGGGTTGACGGCAAAACGTCACCTTCGGCAGTTCATCTCCACGTCGGCATCAAGGGTCGGCGATCGGAGTGGAAGGGCGATATGGTCCTAAACCCGTAGCACTCGCAACGAACGTTTGGAATTTAGAAGTCGATCTTGACGAGCGCGAGAATTTTCTTCACATATTTTAACAGTCCGAATCGAGTGATCACGACAAAAGTTAAAAAATGATTAAACATAAATTTAATCTAAACTATTAGCAATCCATAATTAACAACGGTTGACACTCCCGATGTCTAAAGACACGGGGATTCTTGCACAGCCTTAGACCAAAGCCTAAGTCTGATGGGCGCTGCTCATTGTGCCTCTAATAAGTCCGCTCAAATTAGATTTGAACTTTCCCTTTACTTTGCGAAGGA
>NZ_JAFLQW010000408.1 GCF_017313335.1 Phormidium pseudopriestleyi FRX01
CCTGTTGCTGTCCCTGAACCGATGACGATTGGTGGTTTGTTGGTGGGTGCGGGTGGTTTGTTGGCTGCACGTCGTCGCAAACTGAACAAAAATGGTTAATCTCTGAGGCGATCGCGACAAGAACAAGTTTCAGGAACTCTTGTCCGATTAATGGAGAGCACATTCATCAATTCGGTCAGTCCCCTTAAACAGGGCCTGACCGAATTTTTTTGAAGATTTGCCCTCTAGCTGCTCAATTTTTTAATTCTGGCGGTGCCAGCAGCCGGAATTGCGGGAAAAAGATAAACTGATTACCGGCTTATCCCAGGGCTTCTGATACGCTACTCAAAGGCTGATGGTTCAGCTTTAACCCCAAGTTAAGCGTAAGTGGAATATGTACGAGAAACTGACTCCCCCGACGACTGGCGATCGCGTGACCTTTAAAAACGGTGAACCCATTGTTCCCGATAACCCGATTATCCCCTTCATTCGTGGCGACGGCACGGGGGTTGATATTTGGCCTGCTTCCCAAAAAGCGATCGATGCTGCGGTAGAAGCGGCTTATGGGGGCAAACGTAAAATTAGCTGGTTTAAAATCTACGCCGGTGATGAAGCCTGTGAAAAGTACGGCATCTATCAATATTTACCCGAGGATACCAACAAGGCGATCGCAGAATATGGCATTGCCATCAAAGGCCCCTTAACCACCCCGATCGGTGGCGGGATTCGTTCCCTGAATGTGGCCCTCCGCCAAATTCATGACCTCTATACCTGTGTCCGACCCTGCAAATATTATCCCGGAACCCCCTCCCCGCACAAACACCCCGAACAACTCGATGTGATTGTCTATCGGGAAAATACCGAAGATATTTATCTGGGTATCGAGTGGCGTGCTGGGACGGAAATCTGCGAGAAATTAATTGATATTCTCAATAATCAATTGATTCCCCAAACCCCAGAACATGGGAAAAAACAAATTCGCCTCGATTCCGGTATCGGCATCAAACCGATTAGCAAAACTAATTCTCAGCGATTGGTGCGCCGTGCCATTAAACGCGCCTTACGCTTGCCAAAAGCTAAACAGATGGTGACTTTGGTCCATAAGGGCAATATTATGAAGTACACCGAAGGGGCATTCCGGGATTGGGGTTATGAACTGGCAACCACGGAGTTTCGCAATGAGTGCGTCACGGAACGAGAATCCTGGATTTTGAGCAATAAAGAGAAAAATCCCGACCTGAGTATTGAAGAGAATGCTCGTCAGATTGACCCGGGTTATGATTCCCTGACGGAGGAAAAACGGGCGGTGGTTTGCGAGGAAGTTAAGCAGGTGCTTGATGCCATCTGGGAGACTCACGGCGATCGCAAATGGAAAGAGAAAATTATGGTCAATGACCGCATTGCCGATAGTATCTTCCAACAGGTCCAAACCCGCCCTGATGAGTATTCCATTCTGGCAACGATGAATTTAAACGGGGATTATCTCTCTGATGCAGCAGCGGCGATCGTGGGTGGATTGGGCATGGGACCCGGTGCCAATATTGGCGACCAATGTGCCATTTTTGAGGCTACCCACGGCACCGCACCCAAACACGCTGGGCTCGATCGCATCAATCCCGGTTCCGTCATCCTCTCTGGGGTGATGATGTTGGAATATATGGGATGGCAAGAAGCCGCTGATTTGATTAAAAAAGGCATTGGTGGAGCTATTTCTAACCGCGAGGTGACTTACGATTTAGCTCGATTAATGGAACCCCCGGTGGAAAACCCCCTCAAATGTTCCGAGTTTGCCGACGCGATTATTAAACATTTCGACGATTAGAACTCGGGCCCCCGTCTAAAAATCCCCCCTGATTTTCAGGGGGGATTCTCTTCTGACGAAGCCAGAAATTTTTTAGTTAAAGCTGGTGACAGGAGTCGAACCCGCGACCCACGCATTACAAGTGCGTTGCTCTACCAACTGAGCTACACCAGCATGAGTTTTAACTTTACCAAAGTTCGGGGCACTTATGCAACCCCTCTACGGGAATTTTTTAGAAGGGATCAGACTATAAACCCCATGTAATTGAGAAAAATCCGATCGCGGATTAAATCTCATTACATAGAAAGAGGTCAGCCGCCAATCTGACTCGATAAACTCAGGGTATCGAGTCAGAACAGGAGCAACTTCATCCCATGAATCAGCCCATCATTACTCTATTAATATTTGGCCTGTTACTGATCGCGGTCCTTTCTCCCTTTGGCGCTTTATCGGCTTTGATGCTGGTGGTTTTAGGCACGGGTTTACTCTGGACCCTGTGGAGTCTGTTTCTGGCATTTTTGAGGGACCCCTCTGAGGATTCGGGTTCTTCGGGAAATTAATCGGGTTTTAAGCGGGGGCGGTGACTTGTAATTGCTGATAGGCTAGTTGAGCACGAGCACGCACGACTAACTCTTCATCGGATTTGGCCCGATCGCCTAACTGGGTTAAAAGTTGACGCAACCACATCGGTGAATTGGGCAATGCTGCTGTGGCGAGTCCTTGCATTCCTACGACTGCCGCATAGCGCACCACCCATTCTGGATCTTGCAGCACCTCCAAGAGGGTTTGATAGACTTTCTCTTGGGCACTGACTCTTTCCTCGGGGTCCATTTTTTCCCAGAGGATATTCCCTAACCCGGTTGCTGCTGCACGACGCACGCTCAGTGCAAAGTCATGGGCTGCGGTCTCTAACAGTAACTCTAACCCCCGGGGGTCACCAATTTTGGCTAAGGCTCGCAGGGCCCAGGCTCTGGCCCCATAATTGAACCCATCCAGTTGTTCCAACAGGGGGACAATGGCGATTTCCCCGAGGGCAACCAGTCCCTCTACTCCAGCAACGGCGGCACCGGGGTTATTGAAACCTAGGGCTTCGATTAAGGTGGGTATTGCTGAGGGCGATCGCGCTTGGGCTAATTTCCACAGGGCGTTAGTTAAACGTTCGGCTGAGTCTGCCTCTTCAACGGCTTTAATTAGTTCTGTGATTCCGGCGTTTTCAGTCATGAACACTGTTGGATCGCTGTTTTATGAATAAGGGTTAATTTTAATTGACACAAGAGTATCATTAAAGCCTGATTGATCCTCCAGAGTTCTTATCAACGGAAGGACCTAGAGGAGGAACCTCACCCCACTCTCCTGACAAGAGTAGGTTTTATTACGTTTATGATGATTCTCCGGTCCCCTCCCCTTGGCAAGGGGAGGGTTAGGGTGGGGTGTTGGCGGTGAGGTGGCGATCTCCTACAACAGACTATCCATCAGATTCATCACTTCAATTAAATCTGGGGATAAATCCGGGGCGGCATCAGAATGGGTTAGGGTCAGATGATGCTCAATTAGTCCTTTGAGGGCAATCAACTTGATGCTATTTTCGGCCAAGGTTTGAGAAATTGCTTTGGCTGCGGGTAAATAGGCGATCGCGCCTAAATCTAATAGGGCCGATCGCCTCAGTTGCAAATCTTTTCCCTGCAAGGCTTGAATTAAGCGTTCTGCATACCCCCCTTCCCCCGTCAGTTGATACATCGCCCGGGCAGCAGAATATTGCACCCGAGGAACCTCATGGTCGAGAAAGGGCTGAATCAGGGGAATCGCTTCTGTGGCTTGCAGGGTTCCCAAGGCTTCTAAGATTGTATTGTAGGGTTGGGTAAGGTGGGGTTTTCCCTGCACCTGGACCGCTGCGGTGAGGCCCCCGGCGAGTAATTGCATCAGGGAAGGAATTGCGGTGCGATCGCCGAGTCGTTCCAAACTCTCGCCTGCGGCTTCACGGACATAATAATCGGAGCAGTCTAAGCAGTCAATTAGGGCAGGAACGGCGCGATCGTCCCCGACTTTTCCCAGTGCGCGGGCCGCATTGCGTCGCAGGGGGAATCCACCCGCTTCGGTTTGATCCCGGTCCTCGGATAATAAATCCAGCAAGGCATCGATCGCCCCTGGTTCGCGCACTCCAAATCGGCCAATCCACCAAGCGGCGTAGTAACGCAAGCTCAAGTCTTCGTGGCGCAAATTGGCGATCGCCACCTCTACAGTTAAAGTCTCACCCTCCCCTGCTGGAGGGGACGGTGAGCCTGATTCAAGATTGTCCCACATGAGTTAAAAACCGGGTTGGGCTAACGGGTTAGAATCTCTAACCTATTTAGCTTCTCCTTCATGAGTCGGTTGCTCAATCTCAACACTCAAGGGGTGAATACTAACAATTTTTCCACCCAGGCGGGTAATCCGCTGCATTTCTTCGTTCATGCGATCGTAGGGAACCGTGATAAACACGCTTCCACTCTGGCGGATCGAGTGGTTACTCTGATCTCTTTCTTCATTTTGACGCCATCCAGTTACTTCATACCGAAATAAGCGGTTTCCTGCGTTGGTATTGGATTGATTTAAGCCTGCAACTTGACCTAACATTTTATTGGACTAGCTCCTTGAGTGTAGATTGACTGGGTTAACCCACAGGCGATCGCAATGAGGTTTTTCCACGGTTTAATCCGGAATATTTCACCCTATCTAGTGGAAATATTTTTCTTCAAATTAATCCAGTAGACTTCATGGCATTTTGCCACCTGTGGGTCGTCTGAGATTTTATCCTAAATTAGGCCGTCGTGATGCTGGCAATTTTGCCACCTTGCTTCACGATTTGTTGAATTTTCGTAGATAAGCTCTCGAAAGGAACGATGAAGGTTTGGCAACTGCGACGCACGCCGGTTTGCCGGAGTCCGGTCACTTCAATGCGATACACACCGCCATCTTTTCCAAACCCAACAAATGCACCACCGAGGCAGGTTGCGGGAGCAGAATCGAGAGAAGGACGGTAGGACCAGCCATCCGAACCGCCAGAGGGAGCAACAATCGTGTTGGTTTGATTTTTGCTGAGTTCACGAATCAACCGAGATTTGCTGCCTTCGAGTTGAGCGCGATCGCTGTTGGCGTAACCGCGATAAAGGCGGAACATCCGGTTAAACCCTACGGTTTTTTGACCATTTTGGGTATCAAATCCGCGATAGTAGGGTACGATATTGTCCCCAAAGCTGCTTTCGTATTCCGGGGAATCGATGTAAGAATCGATTTCTGCATCAAACCCTTCGGTTTCATACATATCCAGGTGGTAAATCACCTCGGATTCATCATAAGGAGCCCGTCCCAACAGATGTTTATAATTGAGTTCGATGACTCGGGTTTGGAAATTGGGGTAAAGAAACTTTTCTTTGTAAAGTTCCGATTTAGCAACAGCCCGGACGAAATCCCGCACGGTCATTTTGCCATTTTTCAGCAGGGATTCGGCACTCTTAAGGCGCTGGGATTTCATCACATAATCGTTCCCGAGTACCTGACGGTAAACGCCGCGAATCACTGCTTTTATATCTTGTTCACTGCTATTTTGACGCAGTTCTACCCGGCCTGTATCTCCATAAGGCATCGTTCCCAAACGGGATGCTGCTGTTGTAATTGCCATCTAAACAATCTCCCAAAAAAAAGTTTTTACTGTTGTGATTTTAGATGTGCTTTTCTTTAGAACATCCAAAATCTTGGTGCCGCGATCGGTAATTACGGGGGTTTTCAGCTTCAACAAATACAAAGATGCCCGGACAGGTAAACAGATACGACGCTGTTGCCAGCACCCGCCTACCTCCCCGGACATCTCACCTTTTACCGTTCTAAGCAATCAGACAGATGCAATCAGAATGCATCAATTAGCTCAAAGCATTGATTGCGTAGTCGATGTAGGTGTTAGCTTCAACAGAAGCTTGTCCGCTGAGGCCATGATTGCTCTTGATGTACTTGAGGGCTTCAACGTACCAGCTAGGAGATAAATCAAACGTGCTGTTGATTTCATCCAAACCAGCAATCAGGTACTCATCCATAGGACCTGTGCCACCTGCAACTAAGCAGTAGGTGATCATGCGGAGGTAGTAGCTGATATCACGAGAGCACTTTTGCTTGCCGGTTTCGGTGGAAGCATAGTTCGGTCCCTGCATCGAGGTGGTGTAGGGGAACTTGTTGTAGACAGCTTGTGCAGCTTTGTCGGTTAAGCTCTGGGCGTTACTGGTCAAAGCACGAGCAGCTTCCATGCTGGCTTGAGCGCGTTTGAAGCGACCATCAACAGCTTGCAGTTCGGAGTTGCCCAGGAAACGGCCTTGAGCGTCAGCAGAAGAAATTGCTTCAGTAATTGGGGTTTTCATCGTTGCAGTATCTCCCTAGGGTTGTACTAATTTTTCGTTCTTTGGTTTTGGTTTTTTTAAGGTCTTGGCTTAATGGCTAGAGCCTTAAAAAGAAAAGATAGTTTGGGTTTTTAGTCGGAATATATCAGACTAGGAAACCGCAGAAGCTGCGCGATCGAAGTAGCCAGCAATCTCAGACATCAAAGCGCTGCAATCACCAGGAGTGATACCTGCGGGATCGTTGGCGATGCGGACAGCGGCATCTTTCATTTTTTGAACGCCAGTGGCAACGGAACCACCGGGAACACCCAGGGCTTGGTAGGTTTCACGAAGACCATTCAAGCAGCGATCGTCTAACACGCTGGCATCACCGGCAATAACTGCGTAGGTGACATAGCGCAGGATGATTTCCATGTCGCGTAAGCAAGCTGCCATACGACGGCTGGTATAAGCATTTCCACCGGGTTGGATCAGCTGGGGTTGCTCAGAAAACAGAGAACGAGCGGCTTCAGAAACGATTCCAGAAGCGTTGCTGGTGATCCGGTTGACGGTATCCAAGCGCTTGTTACCTTCTTTGACCATGTTGGTCAGAGCATCCAATTGGGCGGTGCTCAGGAATTCGCCACGTGCGTCTGCTTGCGAAACAACTTTTGCAAATGCGTCTAGCATGTACTCAATCTCCTTTATTTATTGGCTTGCTTTGGGCTTCAATCAAGTTTAGTTGACCCCGCTCAAGCTAAAAAGCTTGTTAGGTTCCGACTAACCCCAGCTACAACAATACAACAATTCGTTTGTTTATGTTAAAGCTGGACTCGAAGTTAGTGGCTGGCCCCTTTTGGGGCTTCGTCACCCGCTTTCGAGAAATCTTAGAAAATATTAGCAGAAGTATGAGAAACTTGAAAACCTTTTTTAATCAATACTCAGGTTAACTTTTTTCGTTTCTCAACCCCTTCAGGTTACCTTTATACACTGCCTTCGTCCCCAATATCATTACGAAATGTTAAGTTTTTTTATTTTTGTCCAAATTGAGCAAATATACTCAACGATTTAAGCTATCTGAGTCTCTTAAATCCTGGAAAATTCCCGGGGGATCGTGAGTCGGGGAAACCGGGTAAGACCTTTACCAGCAGGAGTTTAGGGAATACCCAGGAGCCTTGGACCCCGGGTCAAAAAAACTACTCCCTTCAGATTCTCATAAACATTTATGCCAATCGATAGATGCAGAAAGTCAAACTTGAGGGTTCCCAGGCTGAATAGGATGTATCTGACTTTCTCTCGGTATCGGTAAAGGAGCCACGAGGGAGGTAGGGCCTAGGACTTCCGAATAGTTAGAGGTAAGAGGAACCGAGGGTACTCACAAAAACAATCCGAATTAGCCGCTAATTCGCTTCTAAGCCCCAATGTCTTGTCCTGACTTGGACTGACTCAGCCAATCTAATAGCCAATCTATTATGTAGGGTGGCAAGAAGCCCCCTGATCCATCCCTTTCACGTCAACACCTTTGAGTTGCCTCCTGATGACTGGGTTGAATCGGGACCCGAGGCCCTAAACATCAGGGAAAGCCGATCTGCCGCCTTTATTAAATCTCAAATCAGGGAAACACCCAATTAGGTTGATCCGTAAAGAGTTAAGGGCGACGAGTTAGGGGTCAGAATTAATGACTTCCCTTGAATCGAGAACAAATCCGCTTCAAGGGAAGTCATGAATTGAAACCTGATAATGGGTTTTAATCTCGGTTAATAAGGTTTTTAAAGTCATACTTCACCAGTCTGCGATCGCCGGTTTAAATTCCGTCCCTCCCATAGAAATTTTTCATTTCAAAAAAGTATGGGCCGGTTAAGTGGCCTTGAGCATTTTTTTAGAGTTTACAGTTGCCAAATCCATGAAATTGAAATCTGCCCCGATGTCAACATTCCTTTTTAGAAATAAAAATAATGGCCTAAAATCAAGACCAGTTTTCCCGATAATCTAAATTAATACAGAATAATTTAAATAGTTATTTACTGAGTTAGTTCGGCTTGCATAATAAAAATAGCCTGGATCTAAATCAATCTTTTTAGGCTTCCAGGTATTATTGGAATATTTCTGAATAAAATGATTGATTCTAGCTCCTAGAATTTAGTCTAATTCAGGATTTAAACATTCTAATAAAAGCTGAACAATATTGACTAAAATTCGAGTCCTGACCGATTATTTTTGGGGACACACAATCTATCAGCAAGAATTTCACAGGTATTTCAGGGTGTTTCAATGGTTTGGATTAGGCGTTTTCCGACCTATTTTAGCTGACTAATGTTTGAAGAGCTTAGACAGCGAATAGCGCGAAACGTCTCCCGTTAAGTAAGGTTAGCTCTAGGGCAAGCAAAATCATGAACCTTGATTGATTGATTCAACTTGAAATAAAAAGGTGCTATAGTCATGAAACGAGAGAAAGAATTGGCTAAGTTACGAGAAATTACGGAGAATACGATAGAAGATGTGGTGGGAAAAATGTGGGAACTGGGGAAAAGCTTTCCAGATATTGCCCAGTATTTAATTCTGACCGAAGCCGAAGTGGAAGATGCTTTTATCCGATATCAGCATCGATTTGAAAGGGGCGATCGCACTTGAGAGCAATGCAGACGCCTCGACCTGGAACTGAAGAATTCCCCAGGAAATATTGAACCGGTAACCGCTCAACTGGACGAGTCTGTGCCAACGGAATATCAGGGCAGAATTTAGCTATATCCGATCCTTTATCAGTTGTGGAATCCCCTCACCCCTTTCTCGTCGGCGGCCCAAAGGGGGAGAGGGGAGCTATAGATGTCATAAATCATTTAGGATTGCTATAGAATTTACTCTGGGGGAGTGCGATCGCCACCAGGGTTTTAGCCTGGGGAAGAACAAGACCGAATTCAGGGCCACATCCAGGTAGTCGCCACCCTCAATGCCAGGAATCGGATCCAAAGCAGAAGGCAACCCGTCCAGGGGAATCTGAAAATAGGGGCCAAGAGTAGACTCAGGAGAAAATGGAATCAACCCCTCGGGGATAGAACGGCAGACAGGTTGAACGTGGGTGTGCCAGGAAACCGGCAACCGGCATAAAAATTGAAACCGAATCATTTTGATACCGGATAATTGCTAATCTTTAATGGAGGTGTAAGAACTGGCTTCGACGGATGACCTTTCCCAAAAGCCAACCGGGTTAACCCATCGACAAAGAACAGCAGGGCAAAAAATCAAGCAATCTTGATGGGTTCGGCTACTACTGCAGCTAGAGGGTCAAGTAACCGAGGAAATTGCCAATAAGTTGGTAAGACCCTACAGTTAGGAATGATAACTGCAAGTTATAGTGTTGTTGAGACGTGCAGTCAGAATATAGGGTAATGTAGCTTCTGTGAGTTATTGCCTGAATCCCAAATGTCCCCATCCTAATGACCCAGCCAATGCGAACCATGTCAAATGCGTTCACTGTGGCTGTGATGTACTCCTGCAAGGACGGTATCGGATTATCAAACCCATTGGCGGTGGAGGCTTTGGTAAAACTTTTGAAGTGGATGACCAAGGCGCCATTAAGGTCCTGAAAGTATTGCTTCAAAACCATGAAAAGGCGGTAGAGCTTTTTCAGCAGGAAGCTGATGTGTTAAAACGGATTAACCATCCGGGGATTCCCAAGGTAGAGCCCGATGCGTACTTTTCGATCACGCCTCCGGGGGAAACTGAACCTATCCACTGCTTGATGATGGAAAAAATCAGTGGGTTGAACCTGCGCGATTGGATGAAAAAACGGGGAAATCGGCCCGTCACCCAAAGCCAAGCCATTGATTGGTTAAAACAAATGGTGGAGATTCTCGATCGCGTCCACCAACAAAACTTTTTCCATCGGGATATCAAGCCCCTCAACATCATGATTCGCTTGAATGGTCAAGTGGTATTGATTGACTTTGGGGCCGCAAGGGAAGTCACGAATACTTACTTTGCGAAAGTGGGGCAGGGTCAAAACATTACTGGCATTGTCTCTCCGGGCTATACGCCACCGGAACAAGCCAATGGTAAGGCGGTACCGCAATCGGATTTTTATGCATTAGGCCGGACCCTAGTGTTTTTACTCACGGCGAAACCGCCTACTGCGTTCTCAGAAAATCCTCGGACGGGAAAACTCGTCTGGCGCAATAGTTCACCGCAGATTTCCAAGTCTTTTGGGGATGTAATTGATTACTTAATGGCCCCGTTTCCGGGAAAGCGGCCTCAAAGTGCTCAAGCTATTTTGCAATGTCTGGCAGAGATTGACTTGACGCCGCCGAACGGGGAAGTTGGGGATGCGAACACCGGAATCAGCACTTCTGGAACTCGGGGAAATTACAATACAGGTTCTCATGGCAACTCGAAATCAACCGCTACGGAATCGAGAAAACTGCGATCGCAATATAAGCCCGTTTACCCCCCGAAGAATAGCAGTAAAAGCGGATTTTTGAAAAAAGGCGGCAAAAAACCCTGGATTTGGGCGATCGCCATCTTATTAGTCCTGTTGGCTACCTCTCAAGTCTATGGCTATTGGCGATATGGATTATTTCCCGCCAATCCCGTCGGACTCCTAGTCAATATCCCCAGCAGTCTATTTTTAAGAAGAAGTATCCGGGAAGTGGGTCAAGTTCAGTCGATCGCCATGAGTCCGCTGACCGGCGCTGCGAGTCAATCTGAAGGGGGTACCTTTGCCAGCGGAAGTTTTGGCACAATCCGCATTTGGAATCTCAACAGTGGCGAGTTGCTGCACACCATTGCTGCTCATAAAGACTGGGTAAGGGCTTTAGCCGTGAGTCCCAATGGTCAAACCCTAGCCAGTGGTTCCGCTGACAAGACGATTCGATTATGGAACATGAATAATGGGTCCCGAATGCTGACCATTGCTGGACCCGGGGCCCATTGGGGTCCCGTGAATACCCTGGCTTTTACTCCTGATGGTCAGCGGTTAGCCAGTGGATCCGATGATAATACGATTAAGATTTGGGACATCAGAAGTGGGACTCGCCTCCGCACGATTCAGGCAGGATCTGGGGTGAATGCGATCGCCTTTACTCCCGATGGCCGCCGAATTATTAGTGCTGCCAATGACAATACCGTAAAAATTTGGGATTTAGCAACCGGCGCGAGATTGTTAACCCTGCGAGGTCATGCTCATCCCGTTCTTTCCCTAGCCATCAGTTCTGATGGTAACACCCTGGTCAGTGGCAGTCGCGATAATACCATTGCAGTTTGGGATCTCAGAACCGGAGAAAGACGCTATCAGCTAATTGGAGATTCCAGTTGGGTGAGATCCGTGGCGATCGGTCCCGAGGGTAAGATGTTGGCCAGTAGTGGGGGGACAATCGAAATTTGGAATTTAGCCACCGGAACCCGGCGCTATCAGCTTACAGGTCATTCTAGTTATGTCAGTGGAATTGCGATTACTCCTGATGGGAAAACGCTCTTGAGTGGTTCTCCTGATGAAACCATTAAAATTTGGCGAGTGCCATCGGTGAGGCAACCTTAAAAAGCAACTCCTGTCATGGCATCCCAAACCGGAGTTTTTTCCATCTTTTCTGCGATCGCCCAACGCTATGAAACTCAAAAAAATAAAAGGCTTGCATCTGATTTTTCAACTCAAAGGCTCAGTCATTCCCTCCATTTTACCTCCGGTTTTATGTAGTGGCTTATTTGGCTTAATTGTCTCTATTTTATATCGCTTGGGTTATCCGGTTTCTTGGCCCGTATTAGAGGGATTGGTCCCCACCATTGTTCTGGGTTTATTGTTAGTCTTTAGAACCAATACAGCTTATGATCGCTTTTGGGAAGGACGAAAAGCCTGGGGAAGCCTTGTCAACTCTGTTCGCAACTTTTCTCGGCAAATTTTGGTGGCCATTGGCGAAAATCATCCCGAAGATGCCACGGAAAAAGTCAATCATTTGAGGTTGTTAGTTGCCTTTGCTGTAGCCACAAAATTACACTTGAGAAACGAACCCATCAATGACGAATTACAAGGTTTAGTCTCTCCAGAACAGTATGAAAAGCTTCAAAGAATGAATCACCCTCCTCTGGAAATCGCCTTTTGGCTGGGAGATTATCTACAGAAACAATATCGGCTTAATAAACTCGATATTTATCAACTCACTACCATGCTTAAGCTGTTAGATACAATGGTGGATAACTTGGGTGTATCAGAACGGATTTTAAAAACCCCGATGCCGGTGGCTTATACTATCCATTTGAAACAGCTTCTCTTCATCTATTGTCTGGCGTTGCCGTTTCAAATTGTCAGTCACTTAGATTTATGGACCGGACCCGTTGGTGCTTTAATTAGCTTTACTTTATTAGGCATAGAAGAAATCGGAATTGAAATCGAAAACCCTTTTGGATATGATTCTAATGATTTGCCACTTGATACCATTTGCGATGCCATGCGGGTCAATATAGAAGATTTAATTTCTCTATCTGCCAACAATCGAACTTCGGAAAATTTGGCAAATCAAAAAAAACTATTAAATATCGATTAAAGGAAGATATTTTTTAATTTTAATTTTATAAAACATGAATTAAGCTGTCGAGTATTTAGTTCGTTTACACTCGCGAAGTTTAAAGTATTGGGGCAATTCGTGAATTGCCCCGAAAGATTGGGTGATATCCCAATGAGGGGAGATGATATTGCCCTCAAATGCCCACTAAACAAGCCGAAAAATGAACGGATAGCGGTAAATCAAAGTTGGGTCCGAGAGAACCTTCACAATGGCCATAATCGGCAGAATCCAACTGATTGCTAATAAAATAAACAGTAGGGGAAACCCAATCAGTACAAGAGTCAAGAGGCCAAAGATGATGCCATAGAGATAGAGATTGAGATGAAAATTGAGAGATTCTCGGGCATTCCCTTTCACCACCGGGTCCTCGGAAAGAAACAAAATGGCGATCGGCAATCCGACGGAAAGAAATGTAGCACTCAAAAAAATGGCTCCATGAGACAAGACCGATAATAACTTCCGTTTATCTGCATCGGACATAAAAAATCCTCCTATTTTTCCTATTTTTCCTATTTTGCCGATCGCCTTCTACTCAAGTTATAACACTCGAAAAATAAAAGGATACTCAAACGGTCGGTCCGGATTTTCGAATACCTTCACCAACCCAAACGCAGTCAATCCCCAATGGAGAAGAAACCCGGCTGGGGCTAGAATAAATCCCAACAAGCCAAAGGTCAGAAAACTCAGGGCAAAAATCAGCGAACCCCAAGCCCAGACATTCAGATGAAAATTGATAGATTCTTTGGCATTATCTTTCACGACCGGGTCATCGGATACAAATAAAATTGCCAGAGGGATACCAATAGACACCAAAGTTGTACTGAAAAAAATTGCCCCATGAGACAGTAGGGATAAAAGCTTCCGTTTGTCTGCATCGTACATGACTTTAACTCCTTTTTTGATTAAACTTCTGTGAACAATCGCTGGGTATGTGATGCGATCGCCACCCATCCAAGATGAGTTTGCCTTTTAATCTATCTTAATTTTGCGACAGACCCATTGATCCGAGGGGGGGAATCTTCCCCCTATTCTATTGATGATCTCCACAATCCTCAAGACTGTTGACAAACTAGGCAACTCAGCGGGTCTGCCTCAGATTGACCAGGGGAAAACTACCCCCTAGCAAAAACTCCCGAATGGTTGAACCCAGTGCCACACCCCACAGATCCGGGCGGCGAATGATTTAGACTGGCTATAGAGCATTCAAGAATCGAGACTGAATAATCCCCCACCTTCTCGATTCTGACTGTTTTGTTCTCGTTGAACCTATTGGTTCATCTACCAATTGCGAATCGATGGCTATGGAACACTCGGATCTCCAAACAGGGTTGGCGGCGCTCAAAAAAAAGAATTATGAAATGGCGATCGCCATTTTAGAAAAGGTTTGCGAACAAGAACTCCATCAACCCACCGTTGATCGGGCGACGATGGGGTTAGTGATGGCCTACAAAGGAAACCGCACTCAGTCTAAGGCGATCGCCTTATGTCAAACCTTGACCGAATCAGACAGCCCCAAGGTCAAAGATTGGGCAGTGCGGACCCTGTATCAGTTGAATCAATCTTCCCCCTCCGCGCCCGAGTCTCAACCCCAAATCCCGAAAACAGTCAATCGCCCCGGCAGTTCGCCCTCCCCCCTCGGAGGAGATCCCACCGGATTTGTGCCATTAAACCCCTCATCTTCCGGACCGGCTCAACCTTCCCCCCTCAAAAACTCAAACTCCCAGGACATCATTTCTCCCCTCTCCCTGGGAAATCCCACGGGATTTGTACCCCTAGAACCGGCTCAAGCTAAACCGGCGCCCCGGTCCCCAGTCAACCCGCCACCCCTGCCGCCACATAAGCCACCCGCGCCACATAAGCCCCCCAGACCCCCGGTTCCCCGGCAGGATTCTCCACAAGTCCTCCCCTTAGAAGTCGATGCCGAGGGGTTTGATTATTTAACCCCATCAAAAACCGAGGCTGATTCACCCTCGGCAATGGCATCGGAGGACGCACAACCCTTCCCGACTCCTCCGGAATTAACGGTTCCGACTCCCCAACCTCGGCAATGGCGTCAGGCGGGACGGGCGCAAAACTGGCGAAAACTCAAACCTGTCAAACCGACCTATCTATTGTTTGCCCAAATCGGCAGTGCGATCGCCCTGTTTTGGTTGCTGCGAATTCTCATGAATTGGGGGATGGCAACGGCTAATGACCTGTTCCATCGACTCCCCCTGCTGTGGCCGATCCAAAGTTTTTATCGGGACCAAACTTGGACCTTGTTGGGCATACTCGTCCTGTTGTTAATTGCCTCTCCCTGGTTGCTGGATTTACTGCTGCGCTTCGCTTACGGCATGGAAAAACTCCCCCCACAGAAACTCGGTAACTACAGTTCAGAGGCCCGTAAGTTGCTATCCCGGTTTAGTGTGGAACGCAAGCAACCGGCCCTGTCCCTGGGGGTCATTCCTACCGATGCACCGATCGCCATGACTTATGGATTTGCCCCTCGGTTTGCCCGAATTGTGGTCAGTCAAGGGTTATTAGAGCAATTAGAGGAGGATGAAATTGCCGCAATTTATGCCGGTGAGTTAGGTCATTTAGAAAATTGGGATTTTACCCTGATGTCTTTGGCGATGTTACTCTGTCAAGTTCCTTATGTGGTCTATTGGCAGGTGTCCCGGGATGGGGATAAGTGGTTGGACTCTCAGGAGTGGTCCGGCAGGGTGATGTTAGGGACGGCAGGGGTAATTTCAGCGATCGCCTACGGGTTTTACTGGGTGTTGCGTTGGCCGGTTTTATTCCTGTCGCGCTTGCGGTTTTATTACAGCGATCGCGTGTCTGCCTCTTTAACGGGCAATCCTAATGCTCTGACTCGCGCTTTACTGAAAATGGCGGTGGGAATTGCCCAGGATGTGGAGAAACAGGGTCAAACCAGTTTTGTTCTGGAAGGATTCGATTTACTCTCGCCGGTCGGCTATGTACAAGGGATGACCTTGGGAAGTTGTTCTGGCTATGATGCTTGGGAAAATATTCTGGAGT
The DNA here is from genome assembly GCF_017313335.1 of Phormidium pseudopriestleyi FRX01. Classification (GTDB taxonomy): domain Bacteria; phylum Cyanobacteriota; class Cyanobacteriia; order Cyanobacteriales; family Laspinemataceae; genus Laspinema; species Laspinema pseudopriestleyi. Next base: position 15,693 of record NZ_JAFLQW010000408.1, read on the forward strand.
GGGACCGCCACAATGCCTACAAAAAATGGTTAAGTTTCCCTCAATCTCATCCACCTTTGGGCGATCGCCTCACCCTGTTGGATTTATATGCTCGGTTTTGGAAGCTGGATACTGAGTTGGATTTTGCCAGCGATCGCCGAGTGGCCCCGGCAAAATCTCCCCGTTGGATGCTCAAACGCCTGTTATTACAAGGCGCACCCTATTTTGGTCTTCCCCTGGGGTTACTCGCCGGGTTGATGCTGTGGGTATTTGGTGCAGTTGCCGTCAACCTGGGGTTGCGAGAACTGGATTGGGTGTGGGGCGATCGCTCGATTCTTCAGGGTTCTTTATTAATAGGAGTAAGTCTGGGGATTTTTCTGCGGATCAATTCCTTTTTTCCAGACATTACCTCTAAAAATATCCGCACGAATCCCACTTTGCCCGACCTCCTCACGGATCCCGATGCCATTCCGGTAGATAGTTTACCGATTGGTTTGGAGGGACAACTCCTCGGACGGCGCGGACTGAGCAATTGGCTGGCGCAGGATTTAATTTTGCAGTCCCCGACAGGATTGGTCAAGTTGCACGCTGCCTCAAATCTGGGAGTTTTTGGGTATCTCTGGTTATTGGCAAAGCGTCCTAGCGATTTAGTTGGACAGACAATTTCGGCGATCGGCTGGTTCCGTCGGGGTGCGACTCCCTGGATTGACCTGGACCGATTTACCACCCCTGACGGCAAAACTCACTCCAGTGCTCATCCAATCTGGTCTACGATTTTGGCCGCAGTGGCGGTACTGTTAGGCGTTTACTGGATGTCTAAGGGCGGGACCTAGGACAAAAGTTAAAGCCCGGACTCAGAATCCGTCCGGGATTTGTCACAATTCTTAATGAAATCCGTCCATCCTGGAGCTAATCTGAAAAAAACTCTCGTTTCACCCCTGGTCAATGCCCTGGCGCGAGTCAGGGTTGACGCCTTCCAATCCAGGGAAACAGCACCAGGTCCAACATAAGGGCGGGTTTTCCCTCGGAATTGAGAAAAAGTTGAAACAGCCAACAAAATGGGCGGGAAATGAGGAAAATATTTGACAGTGATCAGCTAATGGTAAAATTTATAGTCGGGAAATAGAAAACTTTTGAGTCAACTACTAGCTCGCATGCATAAGCTGTGATATTTTTAAGAGTGGCTCGATTGAGGCCAAAAAAAAGTAATGGGATGGGAGATAATCACCCATTTCTGTTAGAGTAAGTAAGAGAGCGCCCATATTGAGAAACGCATCAACTTTACCCTTGAGCCGTTTGAAGTTTACCTAGGTGGTATTAAGGACAACGGGAGTATGCTCGTCAGTGGTTTGGAAGCCCCGGATAGAGGATATGTTTCCTACAGCAGATTTTTATCAAAAGCAGAAGAAAGGAATCCTGAAAGATCCAATGCCCTCCCTAAAATTTCACCGAATTGTCACAACCGTTCGAGGCAATGTGTTGGCGCGTTTTTTTTTCGATAGGGTATGCCTGTGGTGGGGTGAGCAATAGTGAACCGATTAATAAAAGCCAAGCCGTTACTACTTTTACCCTTGTGCGATAAAAGGGTAATCAGAGGACAGGAAAGCTCTGGCTTTAAGTCGTTAACGACGAAGCCCAGAACCAACCGATCGAGTCAAAAAAGAAGGTTTTGTATTTAATTGATTTTCCAAAAGATAGGAGGTATCTCAAATGTCGATTCGTCTTTATATAGGTAATCTGCCAAAAGAAGTCGATCGCAAAGAACTGCAAGACGTCTTTGCTGATGCTGGTGATTCTGTGACCACTAAAGTCATTACCGATCGCAAGACGGGCAAGTGTCGGGGGTTCGGATTCGTCACAGTAAAGAATGACGAGCAAGCCGACGAATTTATCGAAAAGTTCAACGGTTTTATGTTCCAAGATACCCCTCTGAAAATTGAAAAGGCTTTGCCTCGCAAGAAGGGGAAAGGTGACGAGGAACAAGAAGGAGCACCCACTTCGGAGACTGGGGAGGTTACTGCAACCCCCACCACCACAGCCACACCGACACCCGCCGCAGCTAAGGTGGCTAAACCCACCACCGGAGGCGGTGGAGGCGGTAATCGCGGCTACAACAAGTCGAAACGCTCAACCGGCAGCACCAGCACCAGCAGCAGTGGCAGCCCAGACCCGGATTCGGTACAACCGGATCCCCGTTGGGCTGGGGATTTAGAAAAGCTCAAACAGATGTTGGCAGCTCAAGCCAGCAACTCCTAACTCAATGGAATTTCCCACTCAATCTGCATTCAGGTGACGGGTTACAGGGGGAAAATCCGATGGATTGTTTTTCTTTAGATATTACCGCGATCGCATTTTCTGCGATCGCGGTTCTTTTTTTCAGTGTGTAGAAGTCATAGCAGCGCCTTTATCCGTTGTGGAATGCCCTCACCCCTTTCTCGTCGGCGGCCCAAAGGGGGAGAGGGGAGCGGATTATGTCATAAATCATTTAGGATTGCTATAGCCGGGAATTTTTTGAGGCGATCGCCTCGGTAAAAGCGCATCTGTCCAATTGCCCCAGAAAATTGGGTCACAACAACCCCAAACGGGTTTTTATCTTTTTGAGGGGGTTTGGGGGAGCTATAAGACCCACGCCGTACCCTTAGACCTCTCTCAGGGTCGGCGTTGGGATACATGGACTCCCCCAGTTAAGTTGACGGGACTCGATGTCCTGTCAACTTAACATTTAATGCTGAACGATTGTCCAGTAAATCCAGTATAATAGAGGGATGTTGACAATCACTCACCGCTACCGAATCTATCCAAGCGCCACTCAAGAAAAGCAACTCATTGAGTGGATGGAAATCTGTCGAGGAGCGTATAACTACGCGCTTCGGGAAATCAAAGATTGGTGCGATAGTCGTAAGTGTTTGGTAGATAGATGCTCCTTGGAAAAGGAATACATCCTCCCTGCTGGTCTGAAGTTTCCTGGCGAAATTCAACAACTCAACAACTTGCCACGAGCCAAAAAGGAATTTCCCAAATTGGGTGAAGTCCCTTCTCAAGTTCTCCAGCAAGCTATCAAGCAGTTGCACAGAGGTTGGGAATACTTTCAGAAACGAGGATTTGGTTTTCCACGCTTCAAGAAGTATGGGCAGTTCAATTCGTTGCTGTTTCCTCAATTCCAGGAAAATCCGGTAACGAACTTGTGCGTTAAACTGCCTAAGATTGGAGCCATTCCAATTAACCTGCATCGCCCTATCCCAACAGGATTTGTGGTCAAGCAGGTGCGGATATTGAGGAAAGCCAACTATTGGTAAGCATCTATCTCCTGGCAATGTGATGTCACTGTTCCCGACCCTACTCCTCACGGTCATCCTATTGGGGTAGATATTGGGTTGGAAAAGTTTTTGGCAACCAGTGATGGTGTTCTCGTAAAACCTCCCCAGTTTTTTAAGACTCTGCAAGGCAAGCTGAAATCGCTGCAACGTAGACTTTCTAGGAAACAGAAAAGGTCGAAGAATTACGAAAAACAACGTCTTAAAGTGGCTCGGCTTCACCACAAAATTGACAACAGGAGAAAAGACTTTCACTTTAAACAAGCCCATGCGCTTTGTGATGCGGGTGATCTGGTCTTTATGGAAGACCTCGACTACCGTGTTAGTGCTAAGGGGATGTTTGGAAAACACCTGCTTGATGCTGCGTTTGGGCAATTTAGAACCATCGTTAAGTATGTGTGTTGGAAGAGGGGGAAGTTCTTCGCTGAAGTTGACGCAAGGGGAACTTCTCAAAAATGTCCTGAATGTGGTGGGGAAGTCAAAAAAGACCTGAGTGTAAGAATCCATGATTGTCCACATTGTGGATATAAAACTGATAGAGATGTAGCCGATGGACAAAATATTAGAAATCGCGGCATCAAGCTAATGAGTACCGTTGGACAGACGGGAATGGAAACTGCCTGTGCAGACGAGCTACCGGGGGTTGGGTTAACCCTGCCTAGGCAAGTGTCGCAACCCCGAAAGGGAAAAACCAGGAAACCTAAGAAGTGATTCTTGGGAAGCCCACACTGTAATCTTCGATTCAGTGTGGGAGGATGTCACCCTGTATAATCCTGAGCATCCCTAAAAAACGAAGCGATCGCCGCGTACCTAAGAGGCTTTAGACATCATTAAATCCAAGTGTTCAAACGGCTGTTGTTGGAGGTGTACCTCCGGACGAGCTCAACCAAATCCCTGGTCAAAATCGACCCCCAACTCCTGGCAAAATTGGATATCTTGAAGGGTTTCTAAGCCTTCTGCTAAAACAAGAATTCCCTCGGAGTGAGCCGACTCTAGCAAACTCTTGATTAAAGTCTGTTTGAGGGTGAACTGGCTGCAACCGTGGATTAAACGTCGGTCTAATTTAACAATATCGGGTTTAAGTTCCATTGCATAGTGATCCACACAGACACAACCACACAGATCATCAACAGCAATTCCAAATCCCCAGGCGCGCATCCGTTCGATAAGCTGCGGAAGTTTTTCGCTTTGAGCCAAAACTTCCACTTCCGTTAACTCAAAAACAATTTGTTCCGGGCGTAATCCTAAGTCGAGAATTTGTTGTAAATTCTGTTCGATTGAGTCGGGATTGTGAATGATGGCATTGGGTAAAAGGTTGACAAAAAACTGGCGATCGCTCTTAAATTCCGCAATGGATTCGATACAAGTTGTCCGCGCCAGTTCATCAAATTCCTGGGATAAATCTGTGGCGATCGCCGCCTCAATTAACATTCCGCCACTGTAACAGTGTCCAGAATCGCCCAGGGCGCGAGCGAGACATTCATAAGCGGTGATCTGCCTGGATTTGAGACAAAAAATGGGTTGATATATAAAAATATGTTCGATCACTATTCTCTTGATATCACCCGATTTTTAAACTTTTGTCATTTTCCTCAAGAGGGAAATGAAGGCCAACCGGGCTATGCCTCGATTGTGGGAACGAACGAGGCATAGGCGAAAGGACCGTCAATTTTTCTTCACCAAATGTCGCAACAAAAAAGGGAAATTTGGCCTGTTTAGGCCAAACTTCCCTTTCTGCGGTCAATGGATGGCGGGGTGGCGATCGCGGATGGATGCGATCGCCGAAAATCTCTATCTAAACCAGTTTTCCTTACAGAACTTGCGCCCTGAGCCATGCTAAAGGCAAAGAGATCATCTTGCGAAAACGGGGGACGACCGCCCGCTGACGAAATACATCGTATTCGTTGCGCTCGATCGCATTGAGAATTTGGCTGTAAAGCATCGTGGCGGACCAGACGGGCCACCGAGCATCGGGATTCAGGGCGAGAATGCCCTTTTCTGCCTTGACATAGAACTTGCGGGCGCGTTGAATTTGGAAACGCATCAGTTGCTCCCATCGCTCATCGACGACCCCATTCAAAAGGTCCTCTTCGGTGTAGTCAAACAAAGCCAGTTCTTCCAAAGGCAGATAAATCCGACCTCGACGAGCATCTTCCCCCACATCCCGCAGGATATTGGTCAGTTGATTGGCAATGCCGAGGGCGATCGCCTCCGTCGATGGATCCGAAGGTTCGGGACTGTCCCAAGGAGAGGACGGGACCGGGGGCGCAATTCCCATCACCGGCAGGGACATTAAGCCCACCGTACCGGCTACGCGGTAGCAGTACAGCTCAAGGTCCTCAAAGGTTTGATAGCGACTGCGGTACAGATCCATCCGCTGCCCGGAAATCATATCCCGAAAGGGCTGGATATCCAGGGAAAAGCGTTCCACCGTATCGACCATCGCTACATCAGAATCTTCGATCGCAGTTCCAGCAAAGATCGATTCGAGGTAACCCTCCCACAGATCTAAGGTTTCTGGGGTGGTAAACCGCGCCCCAGGTCCGTCCACCAATTCATCTGTGCGACGGCACCAAGCGTATATCGCCCAAATAGCCCGCCGTTTCGCTTCTGGCATCAACAGCGTACCCAGGTAAAAGGTGCGGGCATATTTCGCTGTAATTTGGCGACAGAACTCATAAGCGTCGTCTAAGGAAGCCAGCGTTTTCATGCGGGGTTGTTCGGACAGTTGCAGCATTGGTTGCAAGCAAGGAGCGTCTTTAGATGCCAGAATTCTGGGTTGGGAATTCAGGGATTTTGAGTTGTAGGCCACTACTAATATCTAAATTCTAAAATTATTAATTCTGGGACTGACGGCTCGCAATGGCCTGCGCTGTCAGCTTACCAGAAAGTACGGCTCCTTCCATACTGGCAAGATAACGTTGCATGGTGTAATCGCCCGTCAGATAGAAATTGGGGATCGGTGTGATTTGAGAGGGACGGTAATTTTGGCGTCCGGGAGTTGCTTTGTACACCGACCTGGGCGTCTTGACGACGTGATATTTTATTAATTTAGCCGGTTTGTTACCACAAAAGCGATCGGGAAATAGATTGGACAGTTCTTTCATGGTGGCGTTGACAATTTCTTCATCAGATTTGGAGATCCAGTCTTTCGCCGGTGCGAGGACCAATTCCAGCATCGATCGCTCGGCATTAGCATATTCCCGACAGGTGTTGCTCATGTCCGCATAGACGCTCAGTAAGGGCGATCGCGAAAACAGCAAGTGATCGATATCCGTAAGTTTACAGTCAAACCACAGATGCACGTTAATCACCGGCACCCCTTCTAACTCCTTGAGTTGCTGGAAATATTTCATCTCCCGCCAGGATTCCGGTAACATCACTTTTAGAGGGTCCACGGGCATCGCCGAGACGTAAATATCTGCGGTCAAGACTGAGGAAGGTGTTCCCTCGATGCCTCGGACCTCAAATCCCCGGACTGCACCGTCTTCGTCGAGCAAAAACTCTTTAATCGGTGCGTTTAACCGGACTTCACCCCCGCGTTCGGTAATGTAGTCCACGATGGGTTGACAGAGCCGTTCTGTCGGGGATCCATCTAAAAACGCCATTTTTGACCCGTTTTTCTCTTGCAAAAACCGATTCAGTGCTGTCAGCAGGATGGTTGCCGAAATTTCATCGGGGTTGATGAAGTTGAGCGCCTTGGACATGGCGATGAAGACTTCTTTTTCTACCCTCGGTGGGATATTTTTCAGTTTCAGCCATTCGGAGAAGGAATATTTATCCATCTTTTCGACATATTTCTGCCCCTGCACCATTGCTGGAATCAGGCCGATGCCAAACTTAATTTTCTCCGGCCAGGTTAGCATATCGTTATTTCCCAAGATTGCCATTACCCCATTGAGAGGGGCAGGCAGGTCCGGGAAATCAAACCGGGAGTAAGTTCCCGGGGCCTCCGGCTGGTTAAAGATCATCGTATGTTCTTTCCATTGCAGCCGGTCTTCGATGCCTAATTCGGCAAACAGTTGCAACATATTGGGATAGGCCCCAAAAAAAATGTGCAGCCCGGTTTCGTACCAGTCCCCGTCTGCATCTTTCCATGCTGCTACTTTCCCCCCAAGCACGTCCCGGCGTTCCAGGACTATGGGGGTATGACCCATGTCGGTCAGATATTTCGCGCAGGAAAGTCCTGCTAAACCCGCTCCTGCGATCGCCACGCGCATTTGGTAATAATCCCCTTGTTGAGATTCTTTAAGATAGTGTTAAGTTTTTTGAGTTGCCTCTCATTATACCTTTGCAAACTGTTACATTTTCTTTTTTTTACTTTCGTTTTTGCAAAATAAAATTCTTGACTCTCTGGGGCGATCTCCAACTGCACCCTCTAATCCCCTCGGGCAACCGGAATAACTTATTGTTAATTGAGTATCAACTATTTTTCCCCAACAGCACCACCGCGATTTTTACGTCAGAAAATAACAGATTAACAATTCCTTCTTTCCAAATTGTTATTTTCCCGCAGTCAAGCCTCCCTTGAATCGTAGGGACAGGGGATGAAAGGCATTTTTAATAGGATACCGATGCCCTAGCTTTGGAAGCGATGAAATTCTGATCGCCCTTGAGTTGATGGCCCTAAATTCAATGCTATAATCTGCCATTGACTCGGTTTAGTGGAGTCAGAGGCCGTCAGGCTGACCCAATACAAGGTGAATGGGTCCAGAACACAGAGGTTGAAGCAGTCTAAGCATTGTTATTCCCAATGTGATCACTGACTCTGACACTGTGGTCGTGTTCAACAGAATTTGGCGATCGCACTGAGCTTGGCCCGTGCGATGATAGAGATACTTTGGGTTTTTACTGCCCATAATGTAGGAAAGCGATCGCAAAAGGGTTCAGAATTGCTCCTGCCTCGGTTTAGCCCCTGGATTCCCACGGCAAAGGTCTAGTCACCCTCTGGTCCGATTGTCAAACGGAATCCGGTCAGAACCCAGGCTCATTCAGTGACAGATCCCTCGGACAAAGGGATGCCCTCCCCAGGGCGAGTTCCATTTTAGAGCAAGCGGTCTTAAAGTGGTGCATCCTCTCCATAGACCCATCCGGTTTGGACAAATCAGAGCAATATAAAGGAGTAGCGATCAGGACAATCTCATGACAGACTAATTATGACCCTAGAGAATAACCATTATTATCAACTTGTTAAGTTTTATGGGTTTACTTTTAATAATTCACTCACCTTGCCAACAGCATCTTGGCATTAAAAGAACGATGAATTATACGCCAAACCTTTAGAACCAGAAATTACGGAGGGAGCGATGAGTATAATTCTAATTGTGGATGATAGCGGTACAGTACGCGAAATGGTATCGGACATTCTGAAAAAAAGCGGTTTGGAAGTGATTGAAGCATCCGATGGAGTACAAGCCAAAGAACAAATTCAGGCCAAGCCTCCGGATTTAGTCGTCACCGATATTGTCATGCCCAGAATGAACGGTTATGAACTTTGTCGATGGTTAAAAAATGACCCGAAAGCCCAGAATATTCCCGTTATCATGTGTACGAGCAAAAGTCAAGAGTTTGATCGGTATTGGGGGATGAAACAAGGAGCGGATGCCTACATCACGAAACCATTTCGTCCGGCAGAACTGATTCAAACCATTAAACAACTCTTGCGCTGATCCGCTTCTGGGGTGGCGTCAGACTGTGGAGTAGCTGTCAAGCAACCGATGCCCTCGCCTGTTCGAGGGCCGGACCCTTATACGGAGGCTTGAGGTTTTGCGGGTCGGCGAGATCGCGGTTCGATGGTGTGCGGATCGACTTGATACTGTGCTGCTGCCGCAGACATGGTGAGTTTTAGTAACTCTGGATTTTCTAGCAGCATCAGGACAGAGGGAGAAATTGGTGCTATCCCTAACACCCGGATAATCTCTGCGGCAACCGCTTCGGCTAAAAGTGGAGGAACAGAATTCCCAATTTGACGGAATCCGTGCCATTTCGTGACATGGAACCGAAACCAATCCGGGTAAGAGTGCAGACGCGCCGCCTCCCGCACCGTAATACATCGGGGTTCAACCGGATGAATCGGACGAGGGGAAGTATAAGCGCCTCGGTTACTGGGAGTTCCTGCTCTTAATGTATTACATAATCCATTGGAATCTAGCTTGTGGAAGCGACTGACTGGTTCAGATTTGCCGGGTAAGGTAGCTTTGAATCGGGCGATCGCACCTTGACTGTGCTGAGTGCGATGGTTGCCCGTGAGAATACGGCTATCCCACTTACGGGGATAAGCATAATTGTGAGACTCTCCGGAAATTCCCTGCATTTGAGTCCCGTACTCACTGGCAGGTTTGTATTTGTAAGTCAGCCAGTCGCGATCGCGCAATTTAGCATACTCTTCTACCCTAGGCAAATCTTGAATCGCCTCCCAAACCGTTGGCGTTGAGGGAAGCTCAGATAAGTGTGATAATTTGCATCCCGGGGGGTTCGTAATTGGGGTGGGATATTCAGGGAACGACAATCCCTCGCGACATCCGATTAAAAAGAGCCGTTCTCGATTTTGGGGAACACCATAATGTGCTGAATTCAACACTTGATAGGGATTCAAAACCTCATAACCCGAGTCATGAAATTGAGCAATTATTTCTTCTAAAAACTGCTTATGTTGACCCTGGGTTAATCCCCGAACATTTTCCATTATGAAATACTTCGGTTGGAGTTCAGTAACGATGCGGATGAAGTGAAATACCAGGGAATTGCGCGGATCATCTAAAGCACGTTTACCCATCAGGGAAAAGCCTTGGCAGGGGGGACCGCCACAAACGACATCAATCTCGCGATCGCCAATTTCCGACTGGTTTCTAATTTCTTCCCCAGTTACTTCTACCACACTTTTGCACAAAACTTTCCATTTTGGAAAATTATATTCATGGGTAGCACAGTGGATCGGGTCGATTTCTAATGCTGCCAGTACATCAAAACCCGCCTGTTCAAAACCGAGGGTCATCCCCCCTGCACCGGCAAATAAATCTACAGCAATGGGTCTAGTTTGGGGGTTCATAGATGAGAATGGCGATCGGTTCTCTAGTTTACCATGATTCGGTTTGATTTAATCCGGTGCCTGGGGTCCTAAAACGAACTCACCGCTTTGTTCTTTTTCGGCTAGTTCTACATTGAGTTTCAGCAACTTCTCTAAAATATCATCGGTTTCATTAAAGCGATAGACTTGCATTACCAATTTATCCAGTTGTGCGTGGAGTTTAAATAATTGGCTGGTGGGTTGGTGAAAGAATTGATTATACAGTTGCGTGATTACCCACTCTTTAGATTCCATTTGTTGCGTGCGATAATCATGGAGTTTTTGTAATAGATTATCCCACAAACTGGACAAAAATGCCAGGTGCATAAAAGCGATCGCCCTTGGGTTTTCTGAGATAAAATTACAACATAGAAGCATTAGGGTCCAAGGGGGGATAAATCGTGGTATTGATTTTCTCCAGGGAGTCGGTGAGTTGAGAATAGCGGAGGGTTTCCACTTGCTTAATGCCTTCTGCTAGTTGTTCTACTTTAAAGTCTACCCTGAATTCTTCCAGGGGTTGAGGGGAACAGAGTTCAGCGATAATGGCTTCATCGAGGAGGGTGAAGCGGAAACAGAGGGGAACAGATAAGGTGTTTTGAAATCGAAAATCTTTTTACCCATAAACCACTGTGGCATCGGAACCCAATGGGGCGAAGCGGGTTTCTTCGGTGTAGATATCTTTGGAATGGGGATGTCGTTCTAGGGGATTTAAACCGGCTTTGAGGATTAAAACATACAGGAGTCCGGGTACTTGACATAATCCGCCGCCAAACTCATATTTCAGTTGATTGTTGACGATCGCCCGACTTTCTCGGTATCCTTTTTGGGGACTGGCTTCTCCGACTAAATGCCAAAATGAAAAGATTTGGCCTGGGTGGATGGGGATATTTTCGATGCAGGCGATCGCTGTTGCTAAATTATGCTTTTTATTTTCTAAATAACTGTTATTGGGGATAATTTGACGGATAGTTATTTGAATCTCAAATAACTCTAAAAGCCCCAGTGAGAGTGAGGGGGATTTGACAAATTTCCCTAGGTTACCTGTGATTAAATCTGAGGCATATCGTTGGGTAACTTTTCCCTTTCGCTTGAAAGAAGACGGAATCGCTTGTTTGATTTTAGTGAGAATTTGGGCAGATTTAAACTTAAGGAGAAACTTGAATAAATTAGTCTTCATGGGTTTTCAAGAAAGTAAAAAAAATCGCACCCGATAGCTTTAAACAAATAATCTCTAGTCGAGAAATTAGACTAGATTTCGAGAAGGGTAAAAGTTACCCCTACAACCTTGGTACAGACAAAGCAGAGGGTTTGGAGACCAAACCCCTACATGAGGGCAGAGGGTTTGGAGACCAAACCCCTACATAAGGGCAGAGGGTTTGGAGACCAAACCCCTACATGAAACAACAATTTTTTGTCATTAAATTGACCCGTTTAACAGGGCTAGGGTTTAACATTTTTAAGGCTTAATCAAGCCTCCCACAATCGCAAAATAGACTAACAAGTTTTGAGGTCTGGACTGTTGCATTCCCATCGCTTGACCAAGGTAACGCGGACCCGGGGGGTAGAATCGCGACGGAGAATTTTGATTTTTGCTCTGAGTTCTAATTCATTCAGAGCACATTTGACCTGAGTTAAGGTCAATCCAGACAATTTAGCCAACTCTTGTGGGGCGATCGCATCTTGTTGCTTCAAAGCTTCAAGTACAGCCCGAATATGTTCAGGCCGGGGTTTTAGGCGAAAATATCCAAACGACGACATTTTCCAACTCCTGGGAATAATGTGGTAACGTCGATTCGTGACTGACCTTGATCCGGCTATCCCTCCTGAATGAACCCGAAACGGGTCATAAACCGTACCATTTGTACGGCATTCAGGATAAACCGGGAATCGGTAAGTCTCGCCCCTCACACCATCAATCTTGCTGCTTGCCTGCCAACCCTCTACAGGGAGGCGATCGGCAAAACTCCTCAATCTCTAGTTTAGCCCCAGAAAACCGACTCCCGACCAAAAGTCAACTCCCTCAAGCGAGAAAAACCCGATATTTTGGGGATTTATCCGGAATCCGGTTCTCAAAGGTCTATAAAAACCGGACTTGGTATGAGGCCAAAACCCGTACAGTGCTGATGCAAGATAGAATAAAGTCAGAACCCAGGTCCAACCATGACCCCAACAACAACCCCAATCATCAGGGAACACCTCTGGGGCTTCCGAGTAGTCGAGAGTTCTATGCGGTGCAGACTCTTTGAAAAAATTATCAACTTTGATTCAGAACTATGGAAACTTTAATTGAGTCCACTAAGCGATTTGAAAAAGACCTCAATAAACTTGATTCTCTTGACAAAAATCTGGTTATTGAAGCGATAAACAATTGTGTGATTTCGGTTGAAAAAAAGGGAATTTATTCCTCTCCTAAACTCGTGGGACTCAAAATACCATCTCATGTTCAGGGCTATGAATCTTCCCTCTATATGCTCAGGGTAACTCAAAAAAAACGAGTGATTTTGTCAATTGATGAAGACCCGATTTTTGGTCAAATCATATTTACTTTGTTTCGAGTTTTTACTGTTGATAAAATCCAAGAAAACATCAATGGGTTCGTCGAATCTATGTATCAAGACTTGCGTGAGGAATCTGAAGAAGCTCAACTCATTACTTAACCCCTCTTGCCAAAATGTCACAGACTTTAAAACTCTATGATGAGTATGGGATTATCCATGAAGCCTTAAAAATTCTTCCCAACGACAGCTTAAAACTCAATTTTCTTGAAGCCTTAGCCGAACTTGAGGATGCTTCGTGTCATATCAATCGGAGCTTTCCTAAAACTCGGATTCACAAAGTTCGTAATATCAAAAAATATGCCATTTATAGAGCCGATATTGACAAAATATCAGGGTGGAGATTGCACATTCAATATATCAACGGAGAAATTCATCTCAAGGATATTATTGAAGGACAAAAACATGATGATGTGATTCAAGTCATCAAATCCAAAAAAGGACGCTACTCATAACGCCTCCCGGTCTTCCGTGACTGAAGTGGTTCCCTTTTTTCCTCAATGATTAACCGGGCCCTCCACCGAGGCGATCGGCAAAACTCCTCAATCTCTAGTTTAGCCCCAGAAAACCGACTCAAGACCAAAAGTAGTAGAGTGGGCACTGCCCACCTTAATCCTGTAGGTGGGCAGTGCCCACCCTACTTTTAACTTCAGCAATTGTAGGGTGGGCAGTACCCACCCCGGGTCTTGACCTGATTCAACTCAAAAACGGATAAGCAAAACCCTACAAGTGTTCAAGGGTTTTGAGTTCTTTGCCACCACCTTGACTGGGCTAGTCCTGATAGGGTTGCTGGGAAACTTGTGGATTTTCCCAGCAACCCAAGGGTAGAGTCAGGGTGACCAAGGCCAAAACCCCTACAGTGCTGAGGCAAGATAGAATAAAGTCAGAAAGCAAGATCCTGGGTATTGCAACTTAGGGTTAACTGTTATGTCGCCACTATTTGGGGGCGATCGCTTCTTGTAAAAAGTTCTAACTAGCCAACCAAACCGAAATCAGTTTAATTGTTAATCCAAGCAGTAAAACACGAGAGGTGGAGACAACAGCATGGGCAAAGTAGTCGGCATTGACCTGGGGACAACCAACTCAGTGGTCGCAGTAATGGAGGGAGGCAAGCCGGTGGTGATTGCCAATGCAGAAGGAACGCGGACAACTCCCTCCGTAGTCGGTTTTAGCAAAGAAGGGGAACAGCTAGTCGGGCAAATGGCCCGACGGCAAGCGGTACTCAATCCCCAAAATACCTTTTATGCCATGAAACGGTTCATGGGACGCCGCTATGCGGAACTTTCCCCGGACTCCAAGCGAGTTCCCTACACCATTCGGCGCGATGAAGAGGACAACATCAAAATCAAATGTCCTCGTCTGAAAAAAGACTTCTCTGCCGAAGAAGTCTCGGCGATGATTCTGCGGAAACTGGTGGATGAAGCCAGTCGTTATCTGGGAGAACCTGTAACCGGCGCTGTGATTACGGTTCCGGCTTATTTTAATGATGCTCAAAGACAGGCGACGCGCAACGCCGGACGAATTGCTGGGTTGGATGTGAAGCGGATCATCAATGAACCGACGGCAGCCTCATTAGCTTATGGCTTCGACCAGCTAGATTATAAAACCATTCTCGTCTTTGACTTGGGGGGCGGCACCTTTGACGTTTCCATCCTGGATGTCGGGGATGGGGTGTTTGAGGTGAAATCTACTGCGGGGGATACCCAGTTGGGGGGCAATGATTTCGATAAGAAAATTGTAGACTGGCTGGCGGAGCAATTCCTGACTGACGAAGATGTAGACTTGCGGCGCGATCGCCAAAGTTTGCAGCGGTTGATTGAAGCGGCGGAAAAAGCCAAAATTGAACTCTCTGGGGTGCAAGTCACCGATGTCAACCTGCCCTTTATCACCGCCACGGCAGAAGGACCCAAACACCTCGAAACCAAACTGACGCGATCGCAATTTGAAGCCCTCTGCGGCGACCTAATTCGACGACTTCGCATTCCCCTCAAGCGGGCATTCACCGACGCAGGAATGAGTCCCGCCCAAATCGATGAAGTCGTCCTAGTCGGCGGTTCTACCCGGATTCCCCTGGTCAAAGAACTGGTCCGTAGCTTAATCGATCGCGAACCCAATCAAAACGTTAACCCCGATGAAGTCGTTGCCGTCGGTGCCGCCATCCAAGCCGGAATTCTCGCCGGAGAAATCCGCGATGTCCTGCTATTAGATGTCACTCCCCTCTCCGTCGGACTCGAAACCATCGGTGGGGTGATGAAAAAATTAATTCCCCGCAACACCACCATTCCCGTCCGGCGTTCTGATATCTTTTCTACATCGGAAAATAATCAAACCGTCGTAGAAATTCATATCGTCCAGGGGGAACGGGAAATGGTCGCCGATAATAAATCCCTGGGACGGTTTAAATTGACCGGAATTCCTCCAGCACCTCGGGGAGTTCCCCAAATTCAAGTATCCTTTGATGTGGATGCCAATGGAATTTTGCAGGTGACTGCCTTAGACCGCATGACTGGGCGTGAGCAGAGTGTGGTGATTCAGGGGGCATCTACACTCAGCGAATCGGAAGTGGTGCGGATGATTCAGGAGGCTGATGAATATGCCCAAGTCGATCGCGAACGCCGGGAACGAGTGGAGAAACGCAACCGAGTCGAGGCATTAGCCTATCAAGCTGAACGTCAACTCCGAGAGGCAACTTTGGATTATGGAATTCAATTTGTCGCCCCTCATCGAGGCCGGATTGAAACCGCCATCCGCGACCTACGCCAGAGTTTAGAACGTGGGGACGAACGGGGAATTGACTTAGCCCAGTCTGACCTTCAAGATGCAGTCTACGAAATCAACCGGGAGATTTATCGGCGCACTCAAGAGACGGAAGAGGAAGAGAGTATTTTTGGCTCAATCCGCCGTGCATTTACCGAAGACCGACCGGAACGAGAGTCTGTGAAAGATGATTTCTTCGAGACTGCCTATCGGCAACCGCGAGAAATCTATCCCGGAGATAGTCGCGGACCCC
>NZ_JAFLQW010000067.1 GCF_017313335.1 Phormidium pseudopriestleyi FRX01
CGGGAACGGCAGATGGCTTTAACAAAGTTAGTGGAGGCGATCGCCTGTTCTGGGAAACTATCCCGTCCCCGTAAAGGTGAATTTATCGCGGTGTATGAGGAAATTTATGCTGAGGCCCTCTCTTTGTTATGGTTGTTTGTTTGTGAGAATATCGATCGCTATGACTCGGGACGGGGTTCGGTGATGACTTGGGTCAATTATCTAATGGATAAGCGATTTATCATTGAAGGGATTAAAATTATTGTCGGCAAAAAGGGCGATCGCTCCCTGTCGAGTTCGGAGGTCGAATTAATCCCCCAACCGGAAACCCAACTATTTCCATCCCAGCTTCTTCAACAATACATTGAAGAGGATAGGACGGGACTCTTTCAACGCACCCATTTAAAAAATCGACCCGATGTCAACTTTAAACAGATTGCTTTAGCTCGATTGGCCGGCATCAAATGGAAAACCATCGCGGTTGATTTAAAGGTTACGGTTTCCACACTCAGTTGTTTTTATCAACGTTCTTTAAAGGAACTTTCGGCCCCGATTCAGACTCTCTTTATTGATGAATAACCCGACTCAAGTTAAGTGAAACTATGGAAATGAACATCGAGCAACTCACTTTTACGACTTCGTTGATCCAAAAATACCGCCAAATGGCTCAACAGTTTAGTCAGCAGCACTTAACTGAGGCGAAAGCCGACCAAGTATATCAGAATACCTTGGCAGTGCTGGCGGTTGATTATTATTGTCAATGTTTAGGTATCCCCACCCAGTTAACTGCTAGTGATAGTTGGAATCCCCTCCTGCAAAGTTTACTGGATATTGCCGATTTACAGTTGGCGAATGGGGGAAAAATCGAATGCCTCCCGGTTCCGGTTGATGCTGAATTCGTGGAAGTTCCTCCAGAGGTTATGTCAGAGAGAATCGGCTATATTGCTGTGGAAATTAATCCATCTCGGACCCAAGGAAAATTACTGGGTTTTGCAGAAACCATTTCCAGCAATCATTTTCCCTTATCCCAGTTTCAGGGCTTAGAACGGTTTCTCGATCGCCTTCATGCCATGCCCTCAACTCAACGAATTCATCTGTCTCAATGGTTGCATAAAAGTTGGGATGCGGGATGGCAACGAGTTGAAGAATTGTTAGAGGTTCCTCAATTAGAATTAGCTTTACAGTTTAGAACGATTCAAACTGGGGTTAAGAGAGGAAAGTTACTGGATTTTAACTCAACTGGCGATTCGGTGGCTTTATTGGTCGGAATGAGACCCACAAATCCCCCAGAAATGGATATTTGGGTGGAAGTCTATCCCATTGGAGAAAAAACTCATTTACCCCAGGATTTGCAGGTGATGGTTTTGGATAGTTCCGAAGTCTCTGTGATGCAGGCACAAGCGCGCAGTACGAAAAATATTCAACTCAATTTTAGTGGTGAACCGGGAGACCAGTTTAGTATTAAACTAGAGTTGGGGGATGTTAGCGTTACGGAAGCGTTTATCATCTAAATTACGGTTCATGTCTGGGGGGACTAAATATGGCTAAATTAGTGGTGATTCAGCTAGAGGGGGATTTCCATCGCCAGGGGTTTCATGTGACGTTAGAAATTGGGACAGAAGGCGATCGCCCTTCGATAGAACTCCAGGGAAAATTACCCCCAGCACCGGATTTGCCGATGAGCTTGCAGCAGTGGGAAGCGAAATATCGCAATATTGACACCTTGCGAGGACAGAAGGCGAAACAAATTATTTATAATGGATCGATGGTTCAACGGGTCCAAGAATGTCGAGAT
Source organism: Phormidium pseudopriestleyi FRX01 (assembly GCF_017313335.1). Taxonomy (GTDB): domain Bacteria; phylum Cyanobacteriota; class Cyanobacteriia; order Cyanobacteriales; family Laspinemataceae; genus Laspinema; species Laspinema pseudopriestleyi. The sequence continues at coordinate 1,775 of NZ_JAFLQW010000067.1, forward strand.
GCCGCCAAAATTTTGGGCGACTGCTTCCAAGATTGGATGACTTCCCCAGAATTTTTACCCATGGATAAAACTCTGCGGGAAGAATTAACTCGGACTGAAATTGTGCGGGTTTTGATTCGCAGTAATCAGTCTTTTGTCCAAAAGTTGCCTTGGCATTTATGGGATTTTTTTGAACACTATCCTAAAACGGAACTGGCGCTCAGTTCCCCCAGTGCGAAACGAGTGGATTGTTTGAAATTGGCTCAAGATTCGGTAAAAATCCTCGCGATTCTGGGACATCAAGAAGGCATTGATATCGAACTTGACCGACTGGTTCTGGAAAACTTACCCGATGCGGCGGTGACGTTTCTGGTTGAACCAACGCCTCAAGAACTGAGCGATCGCCTGTGGGAAGAATCCTGGGATATTCTCTTTTTTGCTGGACATAGTGAAACCCAAGGGGATAGGGGCCGGATTTATATTAACCCCCGGGACAGTTTAACCCTAGAAGCGTTAAAATATGGGTTAACTAAAGCCGTGGCCCGAGGATTGCAAATTGCTATTTTTAACTCTTGTGATGGGTTAGGATTAGCACGGGAATTGGCGGAGTTAAATATTCCCCAGACGGTGGTAATGCGGGAACCCGTTCCGGACTCGGTAGCTCAACGCTTTTTACAGTATTTTCTGGCGGCGTTTTCCCGAGGGGAATCTTTCTATTTAGCGATGCGAGAAGCGCGGGAAAGATTGGAGGGGTTAGAAGGAGAATTTCCCTGTGCGAGTTGGTTGCCGGTGATTTGTCAAAATCCAACGATGATGCCGCCAAGTTGGGCGGATTTACGGGGAAAATCCAGGGAACCGTCACGGGTATCTCAGTTGTCGCCACCGCTGCAAATTCCCGAGAAGCGAGGGCATTTTAGGGCGAGTTATTCGGTCAAGTTGGTGACTGGAATTATCCTGGCGAGTCTGGGTACGATTAGTTGGCAACAAATCGCCCCAAATTTGGCAACTCGATTGAATAATAGTGGGATAGATAGTTATGGGATAGGAGATTTATCGAACTACTGGAAAAAGCTGGATTTAGCTTGGGTTTTAGACCCCTATAATCCGAAGGTATATTATAATAAGGCTTGGTCCTGTGAAGATGTGCTGGATTATGACTGTGCGCGATCGCAGTATCAAAAAGCAGCCAGATTAGGGTCTCCTGCCGCTTATAATCAACTGGGTTCTATCTCCATTAAGGTGGATGAAGATGATCACACCGCCCTCCATTTTTTCACCCGGGGATTACAATTGGCGACTCAGGATAGGGACAAATTTGCACTCTACAAAAACCTGGGGTGGTCTCAACTGAAATTAGGTCGAGAGGTGGAGGCATTAGAATCTCTGGAAATGGCCCTAAATTTACACCAGAATTATGCATCTCCCTATTGTTTATTGGCACAAGTGCGCGAGAATTTAGGGCAGTTCCCCGAGGCGGTCGCCCTCTGGGAACAGTTCCAAATTCTTGCTAACCCCCATAAACCCGAGGAACATTTATGGTTAGGCATGGCAAAACATCGGTTATCGGAAATTCAACTCCCCCAGAATTAACCGATCGCTCTCTATCTCTCCTAGAAAAACCCAGTGGGTTCATGGAATGAAGGGCAATGATATTTATTTCCCTTGTCATCAATGCAAATTTCTGAGGACGTTTCTGCTGTGCTAATTTCCGGTTTAATTAGCCCGATTTTGGAGCCTAAAGCAGCAGAGTTAACCTCTAAACTTGAAGTGGGTTGGCCCATTACGATTAAACCCAGGAAAAGAAAGTTGAGAAATAGTGAATCGTTCATTGTTCTGTTCTTACCCACAATAGATTTGAACTCAATCCGCTCAAGGGATTGGTTCAAGTTCGCAAGATTTGCGTTTTAGAAAATCACGGGCCGTTAAAAGCTCAGGGAATCCCTTGAGTTTCAACGCCGCTTTTCCGTTCTATTGATATCAGTGGGAAGAATTCCAAAAATTATGCACGAACCCCATAAATATTTCTCATTCTCAACCGGAAAAAGCGGGGGTTGCGACAACCGGCGGGGGTTTTAACCCCCACTGGTGTTGAGAATGGTGCCTGATATCAAATCACCCCAACATTAACCGTTGATCAGCGGTGACAAAGTTATCCGGAACTTGGAGTGCGCTGGAACCAACATTGAGTACCAGTCCCAAATAGTCCCCAGTGGCACCGATGCGGAGGGCGATCGCTTGTTGGGATGCTCCATTGACGGCGATATCCAGTTCTTCAAAGGTTAAATTTGAGAAGGATAAGCCATTATTTAAGCCAATGCGATCGCCTTCATTGGGATTAAAATCCGCAATAATATCCACTTCTGTCACGAAACTGGATGTATTTTTGAATCCATCCTGACTGTCGGATCGCAGCACAAAAATATCACTTCCCAAACCACCAATTAAACTATCTTGTCCAAAATCTCCAACTAGGAAATCATTCCCAGATTCACCGAACAGAATATCATTATTTTTTCCCCCTCTTACAATGTCATCCCCGGCACCGCCATATACGGTATCGTCATTATTATTGCCATTGAGGATATCATTGCCATCCTCACCCCAAATCACATCAAAATCTTTACCCCCTCGGATGTAATCGTTATCACTTCCCCCTCGGATATCATCATTTCCCCGGTTCCCATTGATCTCATCATTGCCGGTGGTTCCGAACACTGTATCATTGCCATTTAAAGCTAAGACGGATTTTCCCATTGCATCGGGCCAGTCCGCTAAATTAATGCGATCGCTGTTATCCGATAGGGTAAAAAACTCGCCGAGATTCGTAAAATCCGTGACGCCGGAGGGAGTGGCGATTTCTGGAGTTCCCCGACTGGGATTAAAGGCCATCTGAGCATCAGGGACCGCTGAGGGTAGGGTCGGCAGAGAACTGGCGGATGTATAATTGCCCGCTAACGTCATCACCGCCATTGTTCCCCATTGGCGGTGAGGTCCGCTATCAATCCCAATAAATCGGTGTTGGGGATTGAAAATGTTAGTTCGGTGACCGCGACTGGAAACATTGTCATCAATCAGCAGTTGTAAGACGACATCGCGAGCGGTTTTTTTGCCGTAACTGATATTTTCTGCGGCAGCAGTTTGCCAAGTTCCATACCGTTCCAGGCGATCGCTCATCGTGCTCCCATCGGTGCCTTGATGTCCCGTTAACCCTTGAGGACCGGTATCATTGACTTGATCGCGCGCTGCCATTGTCATCCCTTGAGACAATTCCAAAGGCGCTAATGGCGCTTGCGATCGCAGGAATTGAATAGTTTCCGTGATTACACTCGGCCCTTCTATGGTACTTAGAGAGTTTCGGATCCCTTCTAAATAGGCAGCATAGGCACTGGGGTTAGTTCGGGCGCGGTTGACCTCATCAATGATGCCTTTTTCTAAAGCGGAGAGGTAAGGTGTTTCGACGGGAGAGAAAGTGGACATAATCGGAACCTCAAAACAATAACGAACGATCTAAACGGCCTAGACTGAGATACCATGATTGCCTTCTAAATGATTATTAGGTGAATTCCTCGGAAATTATGCACAGGGGTTCGTTGTCCTTCGTCTTTTGTCCTCTCTATCTATTCCTGTCGCGACTCCCAGGGCACCCTATCTGGCGATCGGGCATCGCTTTTTTGGGGTTAATGTAAAGTTTGGGTAAAGATAGCGGCCCCATGAATCCTTGTCTGTTGCGCTGTTTCTGTAGGGTCAGAATACCCTCAAATCTGCCATTTTAGGCGGTTTTGCTTCCTATCAATCAGTTTTTGTCTGCCTAATTTTCGGGACCTAATATAAAGTTTTGGTAAAGATGGCCGGGATTCGCATAAAACACCCCCCATCCCCCTAGAGAAAGAAATAGATCAGGAGGATTGGTCTGAAGACAGCCGTTCTGAAATATAGCGGTTCCTGGACTCATTCGCGTACAGATATTTAGAGGAGTGCGTTCGCGTAGCGTGTGCTGACGCACACGCTACGCGAACGCACTCCCAAGATGTACGCGAATAACGGTGGGAACCGCTATAAATGGCAGTCGCTCTTGAAGATTGAGGCAAAATTTTTGCCTGTGAAAAATTGAGCTTTATTGCCAATAACTATCAATTGAATCCAATTAACCCCAAGAGCATTTATTCCAGAGTCGGGGCAAAGTCAAGTTTGAACAGTCAGGAAACCGTTGAGTAGTTGAACAAAAACCAAGAGTGCATAGGATAACAATGATGTCGGATAATTTACTTTGGAATGAGTCAGGAAGTTTTGACGGTCTTTTATTGGAAGAGAATCAGAGCAATACTCTCTCTGAATTAGATAGTGGGGATAAAGAGCATGAGGCGATCGCGCCCTTGATAGACAACGAACCCCTAGAAGTAGATGACCCCTCCCTAAATTCTAACCAGGAGGAAACCGAGACTCAATTAAAACAAACCGTTGACCAGATTACCGTCGAAACCAATTTTATCCTCGGTTCTGACTCGGACAATTCTCTACAGTCATTGGGAACTGATGAACTGAAATCAGAAAGTTTGATAACAGACCATGATACCCTATTAGGGAGTGAATCTGCCCTAGGTGAATATGATAGTCTAACCGGCGGTGAAGAGACAGCAGAAATAGAAGCAACCCCCTTATTGGTAACCCATCATAACAGTGAAAGCCTAACCGATTCTAGCGACTCTTCCCTTGAAGAAACCCTTGAATATCAATCAGGATTCTTTACAATTACTGACCCCAGCGGCCAAGTCACATTTGACAATTTATTTGATGGCGGTGGCTATAGTCAAGGGGAATTGGCAATATTTAGCCTTGCCGAACTGGAACCCAATCAACTCAATTGGACTGAATTTGTCAAAGAAGCCGCCCGTCGCGCCTTGAGCAATTCTGAAGAGGGTTATGTGGTCATTTCCGATGACCAAGAAGGAGCAAGATTTCATGGAGAATTAGGAGAACCGGATTATAATCGAGGGGAATATTTAGGGGTTAAATCATTTCAAATGCGTCCTGGAGATACCTTTGGCTTAATGTTAGTCCCCAATGGTTCCGTTGCCGAACTGTTGGAAAATCCGCAACTGGGGGAAGCGAAAAAGCCGATATTTTTCATGGGTTTTGAGAATACCGCGAATATTGAACAATTTAGCCAAGTTGTAGACATGAATGTGTTTCAAATGGCGGATGTTCGCGGGGATGGACATACCTTTGCCCTAGAAGATATCAGAATTGTTAATCATAATTCTGACCAAGATTATAATGATATTATTTTCCAAGTCCGGGGGGCTAAAGCTGAAGCATTGCATCTCGATCGCCTCTTAGAAGAGGGCCTCTTTAAAAAGGATTGGCGGGATTTAAAACTCGGACAATCTATCGTGGGTTATGCCGAATTAGCCGTTGCTGCCGCCAATGATTTACTCGAATACCCCCTGACTGCTGACTTATCAGATCCGGTCAGATATGCCGTTGAACGGGCTGAAAAATTTAAACAACTATGACCCCGAACTCCTGGAAGCACAAACCGAGTGGGTGATTTGGTTTGCCCCCAATCCTTATATTCAAGTCTCGCAAATCGCCACACTTTTAGGGGCAGATTTAATCCAGGGAACCGGACAGATTGATCATACCTATATTTGGAAGTTCCCCGAAGCGATTAGCGCCCAAGAAGTGCAACAACGATTAGCCGATTTAGTCGGCGGTGACTTTGCCTATCCCCTCGTTCCAATTGAACTGAAAAAACCTCAATTTACCCCCGATGAGTCTTTACTAAAAGACCAATGGCACTTACATGACACCAGCGAAGTCAATGGCAACACCAGTGAAGGAGTAAATGCCATTAATGCCTGGGATTGGTCTACGGGAAAAGGAGTAGTAATTGCCATTGTGGATGATAGGGTCCAGCAACAGCATCCTGATTTGATTGAACGGTTTAAATATGCCGCAGAGAATGGCTTAAACCTAGATTTGAATGACATCGAAGAAACTGGGGGAGAACCAGTTTTTGCCCAGGTAGAAACCACCTTTGGAACATCTAACCGGATTCATTTCTCTGATGGGCCAGTTGAATCAATTCAAGACTTATTTGGACTCTCTAACCGTCTGCGGTGGATGAATGAGGAGATGTCCTGGACCGAGTTATTTGGACTGTCCAATCGGATTCGCTGGTCCGATGAGGGCGAACTGTCCTGGAATGAGTTATTTGGCCTCTCTAATCGGATTCGTTGGTCTGAGGACCCGGAACAGTTTTTAGAAGGATTATTTGGACTGTCCAATCGGATTCGCTGGTCCGATGATAGCGAGATGAATTTGGAAGAGTTGTTTGGACTTTCCAATCGGTTGCGGTGGGCGGAAGATGCCGGATTGCTGCAACAAGACTTTGCCGGATTAGGCGATCGCACCTTAATTTGGAGTGAGGGTGACGAACAAGATGATAAAGTCTCCCTAGAAGAATTATTCGGACTCTCCAATCGCATTCGCTGGTCCGATAATACCGACCAATTCCTAGAAGAATTATTCGGACTCTCTAATCGAATTCGCTGGTC
>NZ_JAFLQW010000102.1 GCF_017313335.1 Phormidium pseudopriestleyi FRX01
CTGACAGAGTTAGATTAAGGATACTACCTAAATCTAATCTCGTTACGACCGTCAAACGCCGTCTACTTAGTCACCAAAATCCAGGAAATTGGTTGGGAGCTACTTTGAGCGTTTCTAATGCTTTCGGAATCTGTCACTAAGGGGATTCCAAAAAATAAATTATCCAAATTTAGGAATTAAAGACCTATCTTCAGCCGGCGTAGGCAGGCTTCGTCCGCGAGTGCCCCACCATGCTCATGTGTGGGTTTTGAGGATTTTATTTTTTGGAGTTCCCTAAAAGCCGAAAGATTCACGAATTTACTTAACCCTCTTGATGTTCGGTGTCACGACTTGCTGTCGTTCTCCCCACCTCCAATTAAAAACTAACCTGTAAATTCCACAGGCCCTCCACTTCTTTCAAATAGCTTTTGCTTAAAATTTTCGGGAAATATAATCCCACCCAACCCCTTACTTGGTGAGTCATTTCCCCTTTTCTACAAACCTCTCTAGGGTAGCTAGAAGCGATCGCTTGCTCCAGACAAATCAAACCCCGAATCCCCTGACCCGTCTCTAATTCACTCAGGAAAAAAAATCAGCGTCTGCTGTGAGTGTTACCGTAATTGGACGAGACCAATATAAAAACAACCCCAATTTTACCTTTTGAAGCGAATGAGTCGAAGCATTTCCCTCCGCCAGGAACCTTATATTTGCTGCCCTTACCCCTCCCATTAAAATTCCTGTTTAAATCAAGATTTCATAACAAAACTTTGCCCCTAGGGACGGGTAGATTTACCCAAGCTAGTAAAGGCGCTAGAATAAACCCAAAGTTCTGACCTTCTGACCTCGGAGTTGGCTTATATGGACACAACTGCCCATTCCACTAATGAATCCCTTGACAACTTACCCCGTGAGGTGAGGGTCACTCAACTCCAATATCTGATGCAAACCCTGGAAATCGCCGATCGCATCGCCACCAAAGGCTATCTGATCACGAGTTCCGAACTAGCAGACCTCATGGATGTCAATGCCAGCGCCGTCACCAGTCGCGGCGACAACTGGCCTTGGCGTAACTGGATCGTCTCCCGGGTGCGACGAGAAGGAAACCAAATTCTCTGGCAACTAGAACGAATCGATTTATTTAATGGATCCGGGGAGGATGATGGGGCCGGAGAATAACTCCGAATCAACGATTCGTGATTGGTTTCTCAGTCATTGCTCTACTGTCCGGGGTTCTTTGTTCCGGCTTTAGAGTCCAGGGTCAAACCTCTTTTTCTTTCTTTCGTTGGATCATGGCATATCCTCGACCCAAGCTCACCCTGAAGGCCCAGCCTTCGGGGAACCTCTCTCATGGCTTCAGATACACCGACGGGAAGGAAGCAGGCAAGATTCCTGCTATTGGGGTCCATACTGTCGTCCACGCCACTGAGTCGGGGTATGACTTGCGGACAGAATAATTCTCAATACCGCCAGAGGGTCGGCCATAGGAGATAGCCAAAACATCCAGGCCGCCGTTTTTGGGGCCTGGGTCCGGTCATAAGAAGGGGCGATCGCTAAATTCAAGGCAAACCGAATCGCCAACAAACATAAATTTAACCCCAGCAGCAACGGCGACCCTTCAATCCCAAATAACAAATATCCCAACACCACCAACAGCGGCAACCCCTGTACCGAAAGTAAAAACCAAACATCTCCCCAAGTTTGACCCCATGACGCCGCATCCTTGAGGTCCAGACTACGCCCCCACTCTCGCCAAGTTTCTGCCGCCCCCTCATACATCCGCACCTTAATCACCTTAGCCCCATCCATAAACCCGACCTTAAACCCAGCCAGGGCAATATTCCGGGCCAAAGTCACGTCATCACAAAACGACTGACGAGCGCTGCTATAACCCTCCACTGCTGCCAACACCGATCGCCGACAGAGGAAGCACTGACCATTTGCCATCACCCGTTCCGCCGAACTCGCCTCGGTATTCGTCGGACCAAAGCGATACACCAGGGTCATTAGTAGCGCCGGTTGTAGCACCATTTCCCCGGCCTCCTTGAGAATAAATTGAGGCGAAAACGACACCAAATCATACCCTTGTGCCTCTGCCGCCTGCACCACTGCCGCCACCAAACCGGGGTGAGGTTGGGTATCGGCATCGATGCCTAAAAACCAGCGACTACCGGAGGAACTTGATAAAAATCCATGATTCAAGGCCCAAGGACGGCCCACCCAATCCCCCGGCAAGGGGTCATCGGTCACCAACCGAATCCGGGGGTCATTTTCTGCTGCCTCTTTGACTAAATCTTGGGTGCGATCGGTGGAGTTGCTATCCACAACGATAATTTCCCGTACTTCATAACTTTGACGGGTTAATCCAGCGAGACAGGGTGAGAGGCGATCGCGTTCATTTAAAGTCGGCACTACCACACTGACGGCACCATACATCTCCTGAGTCGGTGTAGTCGGTTCAATCGGAGGCTGCCGAAACGCCCCTTTAATCAGCCGAGATAACAGAATCGCCGTCGCAGGCAACTGCAACAGTAACAGAATGGTCGATAAAATAGAGAGTGACAAATCAGACAAAATATGGTGGAGAAGCAATTCAGATAAAAGGGAAGGAATCCAGAGTTACCACCGATGGGGATATCTCCGACAATCTTTACAGGGTATCACTTTA
>NZ_JAFLQW010000192.1 GCF_017313335.1 Phormidium pseudopriestleyi FRX01
GTTCCGAATACGGAAATTGTCGCTTTATTAGACATGGTTTCTACTCCTGTAGGGTTGTGTAAAGCTGCTGAATTCTGTGTTTTATCTTTAGCCATTTTGAGTAACCTATCCCCAATGAATTGCGCGGAATTACCGAATCACGGGACGAGGGGTAACTGAGGCGGAATTTGGATATTTGTAGCCCGGTTCTTCTCCGGAACGGGACTCAGTTTTAACCGCCTCCGGGTTGGGATATCGTTCCACCCAAGGGTTGCCAGTGGTCCCCCGAACTGACTCCGAGGAGGAGACGCTTTGGGTATTTTGCAAAACCGCCAGCAGATTTTGTAACAGTTCGACATGAGCTGGGGTAAAATGGATGGTGAACCCCGAACCATCTCGGGCATAACCCGGACAGATGAGGGAGGCGGCACCTTGGTCATCATGTTTGGCAATATAAAGCCAGTCCCCGTCTTCGAGCTTATAGTGAGTATCAGTCCAGGTTTTGAGCATGGTTCCTCTCCTGTCTTGTTTGTGTGGCACCCTCCCTTATGGCGCTGTGGATTGGCCCAAACCCTTCTGTTACCCAACCCGAGGGTTTACTAGGTCTAGCGTGTCAGCCGGAAGAAGCTGGGAACTGCTACTCCACCCCTAGCGCCTGTCTTGTTGAATGATTGTTCAACTAAACCTAGTTTAACGCAGCTTGATTTTTTCGTCAACCCCAAAGTTGATTTTTTTTTCAAAGTCACCTACAATGCAGATGTAGTGGGTATTTAAAGACGTGGAACAGAGTTTTGGTAAACTAATTCGTCAAGCACGCAAGGACAAGGGGTATAGTCAGAGGGAGCTTGCGAAGCTTCTGGATGTGGATTTTACCTACTTGTCCAAGCTGGAAAATGATCGGGCAGACTATGCGCCGAAAGAAGATGTAATTCGGTCCTTGGCGCGGAATCTGGACATAGATGAGGAAGAGTTAATCGTCCTCGCCGGTCGTCTTCCGCAACGGTACGAGGATTTTCTCAAGCAAAACTATAAAGCAATGCCTGCATTGCTACGGCGGATGCGAGAAAATCCTGATTTTGCACAGAAGGTGTTTCAGCAGGTGGCAAGCGAGGGGGAATAATCTTGAGTATTTTTAAGCCGTATCGCTATTATCGCAAAGAAGCGATTGAGTATCAGGCGAATAATGTACTCAGGCGGATGGCACAGCGAGGCGAGCAATTTGCTCCTTCCTGGCCGTTTGACGTGACTTTGGTTGCGGATTTTTTTGACCTCGGTGTGGTTTGGGAATGGATTCCTGCGGATGAACAAGGGGCGATCGCGGCGAGGATTCTCCCCCTGCAACGCTGTATCGAGCTCAATGAAGAGATTCTCGATAAACCCCAGGGATTCCAGGAATCCACTCTCGCGCATGAAATCGGCCATTGGGTACTCCATATTAATCATGAGGCGGCGACGGAAACGGGCGATCGCCTGATCACAGACCTCACCGGAACAGATGAACCCTTTGTCTGCCGGGGAAGTCGGGAAGTGAGTAGTCCCCTCAATCATGCCTCGGTGTTAGAGTCTATGGAGTGGCAAGCGCAATATTTTGCCGGTTGTCTCCTGATGCCAAGACGTATTTTAGAAGAGAAACGCCAGGGACGGGATTTAACTCATTGGTCTCACTTATACGAAATGAGAGAGGAATTGGGGGTGAGTATCTCTAATTTGGTGAATCGCCTCCAAGATTTAGAGTGGATTTACCTGGATAAGAAAACTCGCAAGCGGGACATCTATCCAGGAAAGGCACTGGTTTCTTAAATGGGGTTCAGGGTGAAAAGCGATCGCACTTTCCAAGGGTTGGAGGCGATCGTTTTTCGGTTTTAATACACCGAAACCAAGATACTTTGGGTTTGAGGACCGGCAATCCCATCGGCATGAATACCGCGATCGCGTTGTAATTCCATCACAGCTTCTTGAGTGAGTTGACCGTAATAGCCGGTGATTGGTCCTGTATAGTATCCTAAGTTCCGGAGGTTTTCCTGGAGAGTAACCACTGCAGAACCCTGAGACCCCCGAAGCAGAGTTTTCTCACATAGAGTCACCGGACCTGGTGTTTTTGCTAGTTTTAACTGGGTTTTGGGACCGGCAACGCCATCGATGGGGATATGGTAATCCTGTTGTAAGTGCATCACCGCATCTTGAGTTATTGTCCCATAGTAGCCGGTAACGGGACCTTCAAAATAACCGGCAGCGATTAATTCCTGCTGTAATTGCATCACCTGTTCCCCGCGATCGCCCAATCGAAGTGCCCCCCTGCCGTGATCATAGGTTGGGCGATCGCCAGTTATGGGAGTGGAATGGGGATTCGGCGAAGAGGGACGAGGCCTTTGCCCTTGAAAACAGTCCATCTGAGCAATAGTTAAGGCATTGATCGCACCATCACCGACCCCAGCACTTTCCAGTTCCCATTTTAAGACCGCTTGTTCCGTCATCGGTCCATAAAAACCGGAAACGGGTCCGTGAAAATAACCTGTTGCCTTCAACATCTGCTGAACGCAAGTGACGAGGGGTCCACTATCTCCCCGTCCGAGTCCCTTGGCGGGAATGAATTCCGAGGCGACTGCCACCTGCATGAGACTGAAGAGAGAGAGACTCAGGGCGATCGTCAACCTGTAACGGTATCCCGGACTCGATAAACTTTGCCCCTTGACCCTCTCCCCTGATTTCCAAAGTCCCAGTGGGTGAGAATCTAACCCTTCCAGAACTGATTCGAGGGCCAAAACTGCCTGTAAATATGCTAAATTTTCCATGATAGTTATTCAGGTTAATATCCGTAAAAATTGAAATGGTTATATAGCAATCCTAAATGATTTATGCCCTCACCCCCAACCCCTCTCCCCCTTTGGGCCGCCGACGAGAAAGGGGTGAGGGCATTCCACAACGGATAAAGGCGCTGCTATATCACTTTAGCCTGATTATCCTGTAGAATCATCCCTGGGGTTTGGAAATATCCCCGGGATGGATAGGCGTAACCCACCCGGGTGGAAGAAAACCCGAAGAAGCCGGTCAGACTTTTGGCGAAGAAGGGAAAGAATTTAAAAGAGTTGAAATTGACTCAATTTAGGATTAAAGTTGCGGGGTATAGAATTGCGGTTTTTTTTGATTCAGGCTTTCAAAATTTGTCAATTGGCTCGAACGGTAATGAACCCTTTTTCAGGAAAAAAA
>NZ_JAFLQW010000391.1 GCF_017313335.1 Phormidium pseudopriestleyi FRX01
CAGACCCTCGAACTCCTTTATGAATTTTTGAGCCTGCATCAATATAATGGACTGCAATTACTGATTAACCAACGGATTAAAAACCGGCGGGAATTGTCCCAGAAAGTCAAACAAGCCATCTCCTTTGTGGGCGATCGACCCCCAGAGGAACCGTTTGACAACTTCCGGTTCGACCTGCAAATCTTAGGATTTGAACCCGGTTGGGGAAATACTGCCAGTCGCGTCCGCGAAACCCTAGAAATCCTAGATGAACTGATCGACTCCCCCAACGATGCCGTCCTCGAATCCTTCATCTCCCGGATTCCGATGATCTTTCGCATCGTCCTCGTCTCCATTCATGGGTGGTTTGGTCAAGAAGGCGTGCTCGGACGACCCGACACCGGCGGTCAAGTCGTCTATGTTTTGGATCAGGCCCGCAGCTTAGAAAAGCAACTCCAAGAAGAATTTAAACTCGCCGGATTGGATACATTAGGAGTCAATCCGAAAGTCCTCATCCTCTCCCGGTTAATCCCCAATGCCGATGGCACACGCTGTAACGAACGCCTCGAAAAAATTTACGGCACCGATAATGGTTGGATTCTGCGAGTTCCCTTCCGTGAACAGAATCCCAACATGACCCAAAACTGGATTTCTCGATTTGAAATCTGGCCCTATTTAGAAACCTACGCCATTGATGCCGAAAGAGAACTCCTGGCCGAATTTCAAGGCAAACCCGATTTAATCGTCGGCAACTATTCTGATGGAAACTTAGTGGCATTCCTGTTAGCACGTCGCCTGAAAGTCACCCAGTGTAACGTCGCTCATGCCTTAGAAAAATCTAAGTATCTCTTCAGTAACCTCTACTGGCAAGACCTTGATCCTCAATATCATTTTTCTCTCCAGTTTACCGCCGACTTGATCGCCATGAATGCTGCCAACTTCATTGTTAGCAGCACCTATCAGGAGATTGTTGGGACCGCCGATAGTGTCGGTCAGTATGAATCCTACGCTTGTTTTACCATGCCGGATCTGTATCATGTGGTCAACGGCATCGAGTTATTTTCTCCTAAATTTAACGTCGTCCCCCCTGGGGTGAATGAAGCGGTCTATTTTCCCTACACCCGCACCGAAGACCGCATCCAATCCAACCGGGAACGACTGGAAGAATTGCTCTTTACTCTGGATGACCCCGCTCAAGTTTTTGGAAAGCTGGAAGACCCCAGCAAACAAATTCTGTTTTCCGTCGCCCGACTGGACCGGATTAAGAATTTGACGGGTTTAGCTGAATGTTTTGGTCAGAGTCCGGAATTGCAAGAGCGTTGTAATCTGATTCTGGTTGCCGGGAAATTGCGAACTGAGGAGTCTAACGACACGGAAGAAATCAGCGAAATGCAAAAATTGTATGGCATCATTGAGCAATACAATTTGTATAATAAGATTCGCTGGTTGGGAGTGCGACTCTCTAAGACCGATTCTGGAGAACTCTATCGGGTGATTGGCGACCATAAGGGAATTTTTGTGCAACCGGCTTTATTTGAAGCCTTTGGTCTGACTATTTTAGAGGCGATGGTTTCCGGTTTGCCTACCTTTGCCACCCAGTTCGGGGGTCCGTTAGAAATCATTCAGGATAAGGTGAATGGATTTTACATCAACCCGACGAATTTAGAAGAAACCGCACAGAAGCTGCTGGACTTTGTGTCCAAACATGAGCAAAATCCCCATTATTGGGATGAAATTTCCCAACGGGCGATCGAGCGGGTTTACACGACCTATACTTGGAAAATTCATACCACCCGCCTGTTATCGCTTTCTAAAATTTACGGGTTCTGGAATTATACTTCCAAGGAAAACCGTGAGGATATGTTGCGCTACTTAGAGGCGTTATTTTATCTGATTTATAAGCCGCGTGCTCAGGTGTTATTGGAACAACACCGCGATCGATAGGTCAGACCTTGAACTTTCCCTGAGATAACCATTTAGGCTCTTTTGAATGGGTGAGTCGTGAACCTTGAGAATTAAGAATTAAACCCTAATCAGGTTGATTAGATTAATTCTTAATTCTTAAGTTTAATCCCCTCTTTCGTTACCTCGGAATCTATCCCGGTCCCCTAGCACGCTCCTCTGACAGACTAACCCCTCATTCCCCCTTAAAGCTCCATCAGTCCCATCCTGAATTCGCCTTCATCCCCCTTCGTACTTCGCCTCGGAGATCGGATCGGATCATTCTCACTCAAGTCTTTCACAATTCACATAAAATAGGGACTGCAAAAAAACGACTGCTACTCAATTTTTTTAGCGGCCCGTGATAGCTATTTGGGGAAATCTGGGTATGCTCCACAACAACTGACCCCGATCCGAATCCACTCGGAGGATCCAGAGATAATCCCTTGTTCCTTCTGGTGACTCAGTATTAAAAAACACCCGTGAGGGCGTCGTTCGAGATCAAGTGACTCAAAAGAAAAGAGAGTAACCCAGAGGTATCCTATCAGATACTACAAATCACCCTCGGACTCCCATTTACATCGCGTAAATCTTGGTCTATGGTGCTCATGGTGTATTTCCATCCAAAATGGGGACTGCCCAGGATTCTCAGGTTCCTCATCTTCGGTTCAATAAGGCACTGCTATTGTCCAATCAGACGGAATGGGTGCATTATCAAAAAAAACGATCGCAAAAACAGGAGGAGGCTGGAAGTTTTATTGAATATATCTTGAGTGCATCTGAGTAGTCGTGAGCGATCGCCCATGTCGATAATCCATGACAATTCCTACTATTTGATGATTAAGCCGAGAGATCGGTCTTGATCACCTCCAATTGATGAGTTTACTATTCACCCAAACAATCCTGTAGATAAAATTCCCAAAATGGCAGAAATTAGAGAACCGAACAATCCCCTGGCAACGAACCTTCCGGATTCAAATATTCCTGGATTAGATGAAAGCGATCGCCTAGAATCCCCTCGAACTTTAGAGGAAGAGGGAATTTTTTTAGACTTATCCTTACTGCAAATCATCCAAGGCCAAGCTGGAGATGATACCATTATTGGCTCCCAGGCCGACGATACCATCGTTGGCAACCCAGGGAATGATTCCCTTTATGGAAATACAGGCAATGATAGCCTCCTGGGAAACCAAGGCAACGACACGATCGCCGGCGGTCCCGGTAACGACATCATTCGCGGCAACGAAGGCAACAACGTCCTCTACGGAGACCTAACCCGGGATGGACTCTCCCTGGACGAAGGATTTGGCAACGACATCATCTTTGGCGGCATCGGCGATGACCTAATTTTCGGCAACCAAGGTGATGATACCCTCGATGGAGAAGGAGGGACCGACACCATTTATGGAGGCAAAGGCAACGACATCATCATCGGTCATGAGGGGAATGA
>NZ_JAFLQW010000056.1 GCF_017313335.1 Phormidium pseudopriestleyi FRX01
CCCTGCCTAAAATCCCGAGTCGAGTACCCAAAACCCACGATGACGGTTGAACCATGATGAATCTACAGTATGACGACGCCGAAGTCAGGCGCAATCAACAATCTTTAAAGGTTTTACATCGGGCCATTTCCTTTTCTCAAGGTCAGTTTTCCCTGATTTTGGCGCGGTGTAACTATGCCAGTTTGCGCGATCGCGTGACTGCAGATTTGCATGATTCCGTCTCTGTAGAGATTCGCGAACTTCATCTGCCGACTTCTGTTCGGACGCTGTACAAAACCATCCAAGATGAAATTGGCACAGAACAACCCCAGGCATTAATGGTCTTTGGACTCGAATCGGTCAGTCATTTAGACTCCCTGTTTATGGCGGCCAATCAGGTTCGGGAAGAGTTTAGAAAGCACTTTCCCTTTCCGATTGTTTTTTGGGTGGATGACCGGGTTTTAAAAAGTTTTATTCGGGTGGCCCCCGACTTTGAAAGTTGGGCCACCAGTACGGAGTTTTCTCTCTCGACAACGGCGGCGATCGAGACGATCGCGATCAGTGTTGATCGGGTATTCTCCGAAGTGGTGGAACTGGGTTCCCTCAACTTTATTCCCAACTCCACGATTCTCGGACCCCGCAACTGCTTGGAGTTAGAATTTGCCAAACAAGAATTAAGCGATCGTCAGGTGCAGTTGGTTCCGGAACTGGAAGCGAGTTTACACTTTGTGCTAGGACGGGATGATTATGCCAGCGATCGCCTGGATTTGGCCTTAAAACGCTATCACCAAAGCTTGGCCTTTTGGCAACAACAAATCCCCGATTCCTCCAGCTACAGCGGGGAAAAAGACGCTATTGCCTGGGGAGAGTGCCAGTCCAGGCCCTTCATTCCCCTCACCGGTGCCCCCTCTCCCTTGATTTGGGAGATGCCACCCCTGCGGTATTACTTGCAACAGGGTGTGGTGTTGTTTCACATCGGACTGTGTTACTGTCGTCTGGCACAACTGGCTCAACCCCAGGAACAGCAGCATTTACAACAGGCCCGGTCTTATTTAGAAGACTGTGTCCGCGTCTTTGAGGAGTCCAGACATCCGGAATTAGTCGCCAAGTTTATCGGACAACTGGGTGAGATTTTGCAGCGGTTACAGGCATGGGATGCCTTATCCATTGTTGCCAAAAAGTCGATTACCTTACATCAACAGGGCAAACCCCAGGAGTTGGCCCGGGATTATGGATTTTTGGCCGAAGTGGCGTTGCAGCAGTCCCAGTGGGAAAAAGCTCGGAATTTTGCCGAACGCGCCCTAGAGGTCCTCTCCCATGCCCCCAAGGTGCTGATTCCCCGGCCTGATGGGTTATATTTACTGTTGTTGGCCCGGGCTTTTGCTCAGTTGGGTCAAGGGGAACAGGCGATCGCTCACTTGCATCGGGCAGAAAAGCAGACCGATCCGCAGTATGACTTACAGTTATATCGCCGGATTTTAGAGGAGTTGCGATCGCTGTATTTTCACCAGTCGGAATATCTTTCAGCCTTTGAAATCAAGCAAAAACTTCGGGCTATCGAGGCTCAGTTTGGCTTACGGGCTTTTATTGGGGCTGGACGTTTACAAGCGCGACTGCATACTTTAAATCCCTCTATGATGGTGAGTGTTCCACCCACTCATGTTCCCGTGGAAATTGCGACATCGGGACGGGAAGGGGATGTAAATCGCTTAATTGAACGCTTGGGTCGGAATGACTACCGACTCACGGTGATTCATGGTCATTCGGGGGTCGGAAAAAGTTCCCTGGTTCAAGCGGGATTAGTGCCGGTCCTCAAACAAACTGCGATCGCCGCTAGAAATGCCTTCCCGGTTCTCCTGCAAGTGTACACCGATTGGGTCACGGGCTTGAAGCAAGGCATCCAACGGGGTCTGGAAGAGTCTGGATTTGACCGGGACGACTCGGGCCGATTAACCGGAAAGCGGACCTCAAGCCTCGATTTCAATGCCAATCAGTTCTCGGAAAATGTTCAAGAATTACTCGAAGAACTGCATCGCAATAACGAGCGCAATCTACTCACAGTTTTAATTTTTGACCAATTTGAGGAATTCTTTTTTGTTGAAACTGACCCGGGTCAGAGACAGCAATTTTATCAATTTTTAAATGCCTGTGTCAATGTTCCCTTTGTGAAAGTAATCTTTTCTTTACGAGAAGATTACTTACATTATTTGCTGGAATGCGAACGCCTCGGAAATCTGGAGGTGGTGGATCAAGATATCCTGAATAAAAAGTTCCGCTATTACCTGGGCAATCTCTCTCAGGCGAAAGCGCGTCAGGTGATTGAAAGCTTGACCGAACGGGCTCAATTTTATTTAGAACCAGCCTTAATTGAGGAATTGGTTGAGGACCTGGCCGATCGCGTTGGGGAGGTGCGTCCGATTGAGTTACAAGTGGTCGGTGCACAACTGCAAGCCGAGAATATCACCACCTTAGCCCAATATCGGGAATCTGGACCGAAAGAGAAATTGGTGCAGCGCTTCTTAGAAGAGGCGATCGCAGACTGCGGCCCGGAGAATGAATATACAGCGCGGTTGTTGCTGTATTTCCTCACGGAAGAAAGCGGCATTCGTCCCCTGAAAAAGCAAGCAGAACTATTAGCCGATTTAACCCCAGAATTAGCGGTTCATCCCGATAATTTAGAAGAGATTTTAAAAATCTTAGAAAAGGCGGGGTTAGTGTTTGTGCTGCCGGAACTTCCAGAAAGCCGCTATCAGTTAGTTCATGATTATTTAGTTAAATTTATCCGGGAACAGGACCGCATCCAAGCCGGATTAAAAGGGTTAAGAAAAAAAAATAAAGAGTTGCAAGCGACGAATTTAAAACTGTATGAAGAAAACCAAGTTCAGGCAGAGTTAACCCAATCCAAGGAAAAAGCCAAGCAGATGCAAACTACACTGAATTGGATTCTCGCGATCATGGTTGCCGGATTTGGTTTGTTAAGTTGGCAAACGTTTTCTAAAAGCCTCAAAGCTGAGATTGCTGAACTGGAAGCCAAAAATTTATCTTCGGAAGCATTACGCCTGAAAAACAACGAATTTGGGGCGTTGGTGAATAGCATTCAGGTGGGGCAGAAAACCTCCGAAATCATGCGATCGCCCCTGTCGTTGGAAATGCAGACCGCCAGTGTCTTACAACTGGCCTATACCGTTCGCGAAATCAACCGCTTAGAACACCATAAAAACAGTGTAGTCAGCGTCACCTTTTCCAACGATGGCGAACTGATTGCCACCGCCAGTACCGATAAAACCGTTAAACTGTTTACGGCTGAGGGCGACTTATTATGGACCCTGAATGGTCATAAAAAGCCCGTGACCCGAGTCGCATTTAGTCCTGATGGACAAACCATCGCCTCCACCAGTACCGATCGCACGATCAAACTTTGGCAGCGGGATGGCACATTGATCCGCACCCTCACTGGCCATAGTCTGGGCGTCACTAGCGCCAGCTTCAGTCCCGATGGACAAATAATCGCCTCTAGCAGTCTAGATAGAACCATTAAACTCTGGAACCTCCAGGGACAGTTACTCCGAACCATCAATACGGAGAATGCAGCAATTCTGTTCGTGCGATTTGACCCCGATGGACAGACAATCGCTGCTGCCAGCTTAGATAACACCGTAAAACTGTGGGACACTAACGGCAACGCGATCGGCACCTTTACCGGCCATGAACAAGGAGTAACCAGTGTGAGTTTCTCCCCCGATGGACAAACCCTCGCCTCCGGTAGCATCGATAAAACCGTGAAACTGTGGAGACGCAACGGCACCGAAATCGCCACCCTGCGCGGACATACAGAAACCGTCCTCGGAGTCAACTTCAGTCCCGATGGCACTACCGTTGCCAGCGCCAGTGTCGATCGCACGGCCAAATTGTGGCGTCAAGACCCCGAAACGAACCAATGGGTCGAAAGTGATACTCTCCAGGGACATCGCGATGAAGTCTGGAGTGTGAGCTTTTCTCCCGATGGCCAAACCATTGCTACCGCCAGTCTGGACAACACCGTGAAACTCTGGAAGAGTGTTCCCCGACAACTTCCGGGATTTCGGGAACATACCGATGAAGTTTTGGTGGTGGCTTTTTCTCCCAATGGCCGAGTGCTCGCCTCCGCCAGCAAAGATAACACGGTCATGCTATGGGAACCCAACGGGAGGAAAATTGCTGACTTAAAGGGACATGAGGATGCCGTCTGGAACCTGAGTTTTAGTCCCGATGGCGAACTCTTTGCCACGGCAAGCGCTGACAATACGGTAAAACTCTGGAGTAAATCCAAACAGGATTTAGTCGCCACTTTAGAGGGTCATCAGGACCGAGTTTTGGGAATCGATTTCAGTCCCGATGGACAACAGGTGATCTCTGGAAGTGGGGACGGGATGGTGATTCTCTGGAGTAAGACGGGAGAACGACTTCGCACATTTCGGGCGGATGAAAATTCCCTGAATAGTGTTACCTTTTCCCCAGATGGTAAACGCATTGCCACCGCTGGGGGAGATACGGTCAAACTTTGGAATTTAGAGGGGAAACTGGTGCGATCCATCGGGGAACATCAGGGTGAGGTATATAGTGTGACCTTCTCTCCCGATGGAGAACAGATTGCCACAGCGAGTCAAGATAAAACGGTAAAAATTTGGAGTAAAGACGGCAGGGCGATCGCCACCCTAGAGGGACATATTCGGTCCGTGTACTGGGTGACTTACAGTCCCAATGGACAACTGATTGCGACGGCGAGTGAAGATAAGACGGTGAAACTTTGGACCAAAGACGGCAAGGCGATCGCCACCCTAGAAGGTCACAATGATGCGGTTCTGAGTCTAAGTTTCAGTCCAGATAGTAAAACTTTGGCTTCTTCTAGTAAAGATAAAACCGTGATTTTATGGAACTTGAACCTGGAAGATTTGTTAACCCGCAGTTGCCTGTGGGTGGATGATTATTTGGCGAATAATTCCCGGGTGAGAGAAGGCGATCGGGCGGTCTGTGATGAGATTTTGGGGGAGAAAAAAGAGGGGTTTGAATTGTGGGGGAATGGGGAGTGAACCACTGATTTCACGGATTTTCACTGATGGGATTTTCCCCTCGGAATTGGAATCGAAATACTACCTTGCGATCGCTGGGGTTATCATATTCTGGTTCAGCTTCAATTTCTCCCCGTCCAGCGGCCATGATTTTGGGGGTTAATTCTGGTTTATTCGGAAACTGGAGTTCTTCGGAAAATATATATCGTGTCACCGCCAATGATCGCATTAGACTTAATTCCATATTCGTTTCATAAGACCCTTTAGAACTGGTATGACCTTCGATAATCACTCGGGAAATTTCTCGCTCAAAGTCCGGATTAGAAAAAATTATCTGACTATACAGGGGAATAAATTTACTCAACTCTGCCTTCCCCTCTGGTTTCAGTTGGGCGCTCCCTTCATCAAATAAAATCGCCTCTCGCACACTCACTTCCCCGGTTTCTTCGTTCACCTTAACATCGATTTCATTGCCTTTCAAATGTCCCACCAGTTCTCCCACAAAGATGCGCCGCTGTTGGGATAATTGCTCTTTCGCTTCCTGGAGTTGCAGCAGGGTTGTAATAAACAGCAAGGCAAATACCATCAAGACTCCAGACATTAAATCCGCGATCGCTAGATAAAAGCTGGAGTTGTCCGAATCTTCGTCTTCGATATTGAGCGGTACTTTATTAAAATTTAGCATAAATCACAACAATAAATTCCCCAATTCTCGTGAATAATCTCGTGACTGGGCTCCGCCGAGTCACGCATTTTGGAGGCTCTGCCTCCAGTCAAACAAAACTACACCATAACCCACCCATTAAGACCCAGACTTTCTCTGATTCACCCCATTTCGCCACTCTTCCAACAACATTTGTTCAATTTTCACTCGATGGTCCAGGGCAGCCTCCAACGCTTCTCTTAACCCATCAAATGTATCAGCAGCATCAGCGGTACTCTGTCGAAATGCACGGCGTTGAGACTCCATGATTTGAACGGTTTGAGAAAAGAAATCTTGCAATTGGCTTTGATAGATTTCCGTACATTGTTCTAAATAATTCTCCATCGTTTGATTCGTCGTCAACAGGGTTTCATTCATCTCCTGCAAGCCAACAATTAACTCAATTTTGGCGGTTTGAATTAGGGTGGAGGCTTCTGTTCCCACGGTTTCTAAGGTATGGGATTGTTGCTGAAAACTGGTACTGGCTTGAGTTAAGAGTTCCAACGTGCGTTGGTGGAGTTGTTCGAGCATTTGCTGTTCGAGTTGCGCCCGATCTCGGAGGGTTTGTTGGAGGTTAGTTTGCAAGGTTTCTTGAAGCTTGGTGCTGATTTTTTCCAGCCGATCGCCGGTTTCTCGGTGTTGGGTTTCTATGACAACCAGCAGCCGATTGAAGTCCTGGGATAAGGTGGTTAGGGTTTGGGAGAGTTGCTGGATCACTGCTGAATTTTCCGCTGCTGTGGGGTGCGGATTCTCTTTGGAGGCGATCGCCTCTAATGCGGTGGAAATCTTCTCCAATACTGGGGTGAGTTCCGTGACAATCGGTTGTCCCTGAGTCCCTGTCTGGGGGGTTTGTGCTCTGTTGAGGGCGCTAGGATTGGGTTCTAGGATAAACAGGCGATCGATTTGGATGCGGAGGCGATCGCGCCAGGATTGTCGCAGTCCATTCGTCCCAAACAATACCACAGTAAAAATACTCCCCAACCCTAACCCCATCAAAGAACTCGAAAAAGCGGTTCTCATCCCCATTAAAAGGGTTTGAATGGCTGCTAACAAATCTGATGACTGGGTAACCCCAAAACTCACCCCTTGTAACCCCGCCTGAATGCCATAAAATGTGCCTAAAATTCCGATGGCTGTACATAAATTCGGCACGAGTTGCAGAGAACTTCGAGGAGAAATCTGTAAAACTTGGGGATAATGTTGTAAAATAAAGTAACCGTTTTGTTGAATGGGTTGCTGATAGTTATCTAGTAAAATGTGGTCGGATAGCCAAGTTGAAATCTGGGGTTTTGGCAGGTTATTTTTATCCCGTTGCCAGTTTTTTAAAAAACCTAAAGCGGTGGCGACAAGTTGAGTCTCATGGCGATATCGAATGGTTTGATAAATCTCGACGAAAACAGCGGCGAGAAATACCAATAAAACTAACCCATGAAATACGGTATTATTCCAAATGATGCTCCCAACTACATGAAATGGCATAAAGTCCTCTGAGTCTAGTGTCGTCAATGAGTGCGATCGCTCAACAGTCTAACCGGATTTTACCCGGGCAACCGAGTCTTACTTAGGTCCCTTGCTTATGTTCCCTAGCAACCCGTAATATTCATCCCATCTCCCGAAATAACTCTCTTCAATAATGGTCTCGCTTAGAGGAACTCCTGTCAACCGGGAATGTTAAAATTTAACGAGGGAGATTGGGAAAAAGGGGGGTTTTTATGACGAATCAGAATCGGGGACCGATGGATTTTGAGGCGGGCGATCGCCTCACTCAATCCCTTCAAGAACAGCTTGCATTGGCACAGCGTCGTTGTGAAGCAGTGGAGTTGGCGTTAGAACAGATGCAAGCGGAATTAACCAATGCTCAGACTCGGCAAGAGACCGCAGCAGCCTCTCCAAAAAGTGCCGAACTATACCAAAATATTTTTGAAAACGCACCGATTGGGATGGTTTTAATCAGTTTGGAGACGCAAGCTTTTGTTGAAGTTAATCCCACCTTTTGTAATCTGTTGGGCTATTCTGATTCAGAACTAGCGACCCTGACTTTTGGGGAGATTACTGTTCCAGACAATCGGGAAAAAGAGGGAGAATTTCTCCTGCAAAGGGATGAGCGCCCGGAAATTTTCAGCTATCAAACAGAACAACGGTTGATTCGCAAGAATGGGGAGATTTTGTGGGTCCATCTATGCGTTTCGGTCCTGGAGGATAGTCAGGGGAATCCGCTGTATCTGTTGGGGACAATTCAGGATGATAGCGATCGCCTCCGCACTCAATGTGCCCTCCAGGAGAGTCAAGAACGACTGGCAAATGTTTTGGATACCTTGCCGCTTGGGGTGTGGATTACGGATGCCGAAGGGACGATTATTCAAGGAAATCCAGCGGGCCAAAAAATTTGGGGCGGTGTTCGATATGTGGGAATGGACAGCTATCATGAATATAAAGGATGGTGGCCCGATACAGGAGAGCAACTTTCTAGCGAAGAATGGGCGTTATCCCGAACCTTGCGAACGGGAGAAAGCATTTTAAATGAAGAAATTGACATTGAAGATTTTAACGGTAAGCGCAAAACAATTCTCAACTCGACGATGCCGTTAAGAAATCAATCCGGGGTGATGGTTGGGGCAATTTTTGTCAATCAAGATATCACACAGCAACGGTTGGTGGAAAATGCGCTGTGGGAAAATCAGCGGTTGATTCAACAAATTGCTGAGGCGACTCCCACGATTTTATATGTTTACGACTTGGTGGAAAATCGGAATATCTATTCTAACCAACATCTCAACGAAATTCTCGGTTACCTTCCCCAAGAAGTGCAAAAGATGGGACCGAATTTTTTGCCGAATTCGATTCATCCGGAAGATTGGCCCAGGGTGGTGGACAACCGCTTAAAATTAATGTCGTCCAAGGATGAAGAAATTATAGAAACTGAGTACCGGATGCGGGATGCTCAGGGAGAATGGCACTGGTTAGTGAGTCGAGATACTATCTTTGCGCGCACGCAGGAAGGGGCTGCAAAACAAATTCTCGGGATGGGTTTAGATATTAGTCTTCGCAAGCGAGCAGAGGCAGAATTGGCGGAATATCGTCAACAATTGGAGGCATTAGTTCAGCGTCGCACAGCAGAACTTCAAAACACGAATCAACAGTTGGAACGGGAAATTGCCGATCGCATTCGCGCAGAGCTCCAGCTACGAGAGAGCGAAACTCGGTATCGGTTGTTAGCTGAAAATGCCACGGATATGATTACAACTCATACTCCCTCGGGAGTATATCAATATGTTTCCCCGTCCTGTTTCACCCTGCTGGGGTATCACTATACTGAATTAATCGGGCATTTGGCTTATGAATGGATACATCCCGATGATATCCCCAAGGTGGAAAATTCCCATCGGGCGGTTTTAGAAGCGTTGATGCCGTTCCAGATAGTTTACCGAATTCGTCATAAAGACGGACATTATATTTGGTTTGAGACGAATGCTCAGGCTATCTGTCATCAGGAGACGGGGGAGGTGGTCAAAATTCAGGCAGCTTCCCGGGATATCAGCGATCGCCAGCGCATCGAAAAAGAACTCGCCCAACATACCGCTGATTTAGCCCATTCTAATGCGGATTTAGAGCAATTTGCCTATATTGCCTCTCACGATTTGCAGGAACCCCTCCGCATGGTTGCCAGTTATACTCAATTACTAGCCCGACGCTACCCGGACAAACTCGATGCTCAAGGGGATAAATACATGGCTTATATTCTGGATGGTGCAACTCGGATGCAGCAACTGATTAATGACCTCCTGCAATATTCCCGAGTTGGAACCCACGGAAAATCCTTCGATGTGGTGGATTGTCATGAGATTATGAGGCAGGCTATTTCTAATTTAAAACTCGCCATTCGTCAAAGTGAGGCGCGGATCACTGGGCAGAATTTGCCCAAGGTTTTCGGGGATAAAACTCAATTGCTTCAGTTATTTCAAAATTTGATTGCTAACGCGATTAAATATCGGGGATTGCCACCTCCCGAGGTGCAGATTGAGGCCCGTGATATAGAGGGGGAATGGTTATTTTCTGTCAAGGATAATGGCATTGGCATTGACCCCAAATATGGCGATCGCATCTTTCAAATTTTCCAACGGTTGCATACCCGGGAGGAATATCCCGGGACCGGAATTGGATTAGCCATTTGTAAGCGAATTGTCGAACGACATCGGGGGCATATTTGGGTTGAGTCTGAACCCGATCGCGGGGCGATTTTTTACTTTATTCTGGCTAATTCTAGCCCAATTGAGGAGTGATTTCTGCTTCGGATCTATTACCCCCTGACTCTTGATTCAGGATGGCAGCCCTAACCCGAGGGATAGTCGGATCCGGGCGGCGATCGCGAACTGGATACAGGATAAAAAACAGCAGACGCATGGATTGGGTTTAAACCCTGGCCCTGACGCGATGTAGCAATTGTAGGGTGGGAAAAAGCCCACCTTACTTGCGGTGGGCTTTTTCCCACCCTACTCCTGACTGGATTCAACGCCCGAACCCCTTGTAGTGCGAGCATCTTGCTCGCTATCTTTATAGCAAACGGCACGCAAGACGCGCTATAGCATCCTGATCTATTGCCACAGAATTTTTTCTAAAAACACTTGAAATTTTACTCCTTCGCTGATATGATTTTAAGAAAAAATTCTTTTAATGACCGGAATCAGAATAGAAAGAGAAAAATTCCCAGGATTTGAACCCGGGAGAAACTTTTAAAAGGGTGATTAACCATGACTAAGAGATAGGTTCCCGATTCATTAGACAGAAACCAAACGAGCCAAAGGTCATCAACAATCAAGGTAAAATTAGGAAATAATTTAGTTAACCTTAAATTTAATTTTGTGGGATGAAGCGTAAAATATGAAAATTTTATTGGTGGAAGACAATCTCGCAGATGCAGAATTTCTACAAGAAATACTATCAGGGTTTGGCGAGGAGCAGTTTACGTTTGCTCACGTTTGGCGCGTCAGCGAAGCCCTAAAACAGTTGGCGAAAACTGAGTTTGATTTGGTGTTATTAGATTTATCTTTGCCGGATTCCTGGGGATTAGAAACTCTGATGCAAGTGCAAACCCAAGCCCCCACGATCCCGGTGGTGGTGTTGACGGGTTCTCAGGACGAAGAACAGGCGATCGAGGCGGTTCGCCAAGGCGCACAGGATTATCTACTTAAGGGACAACTGGTGGGCGCATTGTTGGTCCGGGCGATCCACCATGCGATCGAGCGAAATCGCACGTTAGAAGCCCTGCGGCGTAGTGAGGAGCGATTTCAAACCTTGGCAGCCGAACTGGATTTGCAAGTCCAGGAACGCACGCTGCAGTTACAACGCGCCTTAGAAAAAGAAGCGATGCTGAATCGGATTACCGAGAAACTGCGCGATAGTTTGGACGAACGGCAAATTTTGCAGACGGCAGTGAGAGAGTTGGCGGTTGCTTTAGAGTCGGATTATTGTAATGCGACTCTCTACCAAACGTCACCCCAGGCAAAACCGATGTGCTATGAATATGCTCACGACAGGGTGTCGGATTTAGGGCTGGCGATTAGGCAGGTTCCGGAGACTTATGAACCGTTACTGCATCAGGATTGTGTGCAGTTTTGTCCCGTCTTTCTGGAAGAGTTGCCGCAGGGAATAAGCATTCTGGTAACTCCTATTTTTGGCGAAAGTGGGGCGATCGGGAACTTATGTTTATGCAAACCTGCCCAGGAAAGATTCAGTCTCACAGAAATCGCCCTGGTTGAGCAAGTGGCATCCCAATGCGCGATCGCCGTGCGTCAAGCCCGATTGTATCAAGCTTCCCTCGCCCAAGTCCAAGAATTAGAGCGTCTTAATCGCCTGAAAGATGATTTTCTCAGTACCGTCAGCCATGAATTACGCACGCCGATCGCCAATATCAAAATGGCGGTGCAAATTTTGGAAATGGTAGAACAGAAACGGGAACAGGAGTCCTCCCCGGTGACGACGCCATCGGAGGGGAGAGAGAGTAAACCGCCTCATAGCCTGGATCGCGCCGATGGGTATATTAAGATTTTGCGGGATGAGTGCGATCGCGAAATTCGCCTAATCGATAGCATTCTGGAGTTACAACGTCTCGAAGCTGCGATCGAACCCGTCTCTTTTACCCCGGTTTTGATACAACAGTGGGTGGAAAATGTTGTGGCCCCTTTTATCCAAAAAGTGAAAAACACCCAACAAATCTTGGATGTGGATATAGATCCGACACTTCCCCCGATTCTCTGCGATTCAGACATTTTGCAGCGAATTCTCACCGAATTGCTAGAGAATGCCTGCAAATATACCCCCGCCCAAGGCAGGATTACGATTACGGCACATTGCGATCGCTCCCGGTTACATCTGCAAGTGAGCAATTCCAGCCTAGAAATCCCCCCAACGGAATTAACTCACGTTTTTGATAAATTCTACCGCGTTCCCAGTTCCGACCCCTGGAAACATGGGGGAACGGGATTGGGATTAGCCCTGGTTCGTAAACAAACTGAATATATCGGGGGTCAGATTAAAGTGACCAGCGCATTTGGGGAAACCTGTTTTACCCTAGAATTGCCCATTTCCCCCCGGCATTCCGTCACCAAGCCTTGTGAGAAGGTGAACACCGGGTCCTGAATCCCCCCTTGCGCTCATCCCCGATTTATCCCATCCCCGTCCCTAGAATTTCTAAGGTTCCCCTCTCAATTTGACTGCCCAAACCCAAACCTGACCCTGTAAAATGGGAATAGGTTATCACCAACAGTTAAGGGCCTCCCTTGGATTATAATGCTGAATCATCCTGACTCCCCCCAAGTTTACGATGCCGTCCTGGGCGGTCAAACTCAGCCCCTTATGGCCTTAATTGCCCAATTGGATTTAATGATTCGGGCGCGTTATCCAATTCTTTACCTCGTGGCTGTGGAAGAGGAACCTGTGGAGGAAGTATTGCACAAAGTGGCTCAATTGTCAATGCCCCATCGGAAACTTTTGTTTTGGGATATCGTGCGAGGTTGGGGAGATAATGGATCAGCAAAAGGATCAGTAATGGCAGCCCTCGATCGCATCGCCAAAGCACCCCCGCAAGATTCCCTGTTCGTCTTACGCGACTTGCACCCGGTCCTCAAAAACTCCACCTCGGACAAAAATATTCCCGTGATTCGGGAGTTGCGAAATCTCACACGGGAGTTACAGCGATCGCGAAAAACCTTAATTTTAACCGCCTATACCCTCGCTATTCCTCCAGAATTAAGTGAGGAAATCACCGTCATCGATTTCCCCCTCCCCGATGCCGCCCATATTAATGCCTTAATTACAAAATTCGTCAACCCCGAACAACTTAAAATCAAAGGATTAGCCCGGGAACAATTAGTCAAAGCCTGCCAGGGATTGAGTCGCACCCGCATTCAGCGCGTTCTAGCTAAAGCCTTAGCGGATAAACAACAAGTCAACGAAACCGACATTGAAAATGTCCTGGATGAAAAGAAACAAACCATTCGTCAAACCGGAATTTTAGAGTTTTTACCCGCCCGAGAATCCCTCAAAAATGTAGGAGGATTAGACAACCTCAAAACTTGGGTGAGAATGCGAAATAAAGTCTTTAGCGAAGAAGCGCGCCGCTACGGAATTCCTAATCCCAAAGGTGTGTTGCTGGCGGGTATTCAAGGCACAGGCAAATCCCTGTCGGCCAAAACCATTGCCCATGAGTGGCGCTTACCCTTATTACGCTTAGATACGGGGAGATTATTTGGAGGAATTGTCGGTGAAAGCGAGAGTCGATTGCGCCAAATGATTCAACTGGCAGAAGCAATGTCCCCTTGTGTATTATGGATTGATGAAATTGATAAAGCCTTTGGCAATATTTCCGGCGGAACCGATGGGGATTCCGGGACCAGTCGCCGGGTTTTTGGGACTTTAATTACCTGGATGCAGGAAAAAACTGCTCCGGTTTTTATTGTAGCTACGGCTAATAACGTGAAGATTTTACCCGCAGAATTGTTGAGAAAAGGACGATTTGATGAGATATTCTTTTTGAATTTGCCCACAGAAACTGAACGTCGGGAAATTTTTAAAGTTCACTTGATGCGACTGCGCCCGAGTCGGATGCGGGAGTTTGATTTGGGATTACTCGCCCGTCAAACTAACCACTTTAGTGGGGCGGAAATCGAACAAGTGATTATTGATGGAATGCACCGAGCTTTTGGAGGAAATACTACCGAAAAACGCCGAGATTTTACCACGGAGGATATTTTACGGGCGAGTGAAGAAACGGTCCCCTTAGCGGCGATCGCCCGCTATCAAATCGATGAATTGAAACATTGGGCAGCGGAAGCCGGTGCGAGAACTGCTTCCAATGATACCGAATTAACCGAGGAGTTAAAACAGTGGTCTATCCAAAAAGGAATGGATTCCCTGGACTCTGATTAGACCCTGGAAATCGTTCCGCTTACTTAATTGATTTAGGAAAAACTATCATGTCTCATTTTACCACGATTAAAGTTCAAATTAAAAACGGCGAAACCCTCTATCGTTGCTTGCGAGAGTTGGGGTATCACGTTGAGGAAAATACCACAGTCCGAGGGTATCAAAAGCAAACCACTCAGGCGGATTATGTGATTCGACAAAAAAATGGATATGATTTAGGGTTTCGTCGGACTGGAGACACTTATGAGTTAGTGGCAGATTTTTGGGGGGCGCAAATTAATCCCGAGGAATTTGTGCAGGATGTGACTCAAAAATATGCTTATAAAACGTTGATGACATCTGTAGAAGAACAGGGGTTTCAGGTGGAAGAAGAGCAACAATTAGAGGATGGAACGTTGCGGGTTGTTGTGGGGAAATGGATGTAGAGTGACACCGAGGAGTTAAAGAGTATGTCCCATTTTACGAGTATTCAGACGGAGATTCGTCAGATAGAGTATTTGACGAAAGCCTTAGCTGATATGGGGTTTGATTGCGTTGAAGTTCATGAATTTCCCGTCCCTCTGTATGGATTTGAGGGAGATGTTCGAGAGGAATCTGCCCAGGTGATTGTCCGGCGCAAGTTTATCAGTTCGCGGAGTAATGATATTGGATTTAAACGACAAACTGATGGAACGTTTAGGGCGGTGATTTCTGATTATGATTCCCGGGAGTATTCGGGGGAGTGGGTTAAGGTGTTAACTCAGCGTTATGCCTATCATACGCTGATAGGAACTGCGCCTGAAAAAGGGTTTACGGTTGAGGAGGAGGAGGTTTTAGAAGATGGGACAATTCGGGTGATTATTGGTCAGTGGGTTTAGGGGATGGGGAACGACTGAAGTCGTTACTACGAACTAAGAAGAACGACTGAAGTCGTGATGTTGAACTTGGGGAAGAGGGGCTTACAAGAGTAGGTTTTTTACGTTCAGGGGGATTTGCCTCACAATTAAGAACACGAACGGTCCCCTCCCCTTAGCAAGGGGAGGGTTAGGGTGGGGTCCTCCTGACGAGGCTTTGCCACGTCAGGAAGAATTAGTGGGTGGAGTGTCGGAGTGACGAGGCTTTGCCACGTCAGGAAGAAAGAGGTTGGCACCCGGCTTTATACAGGCGCGATTGCCTCCAGTGAGTGCGTGACGTGGCGATCGCCACATCACGAAAACCCCACCCTAACCCGGACCTTGCCAAGGTCCGGGAACCGTTCGTGTTCTTATGCGTAAAAAACCTACTCTTGTAAGGGGAAGAGGGGAGGGCCGATCGCCTATTTTAGTTTGGCGATCGCTTCTTTGTCTACTAGGGTTTCTCCAGTGACTAAATCTCGGACTGTTGCTAGTAAAACGCGCCCTGAGTTGACTTCAAATCGCACGGAAATGCGATCAATGCCGATTTGTCCCGAGGGATTGAGATGGGCGACACAGACGCGATCGCGATCGCGATCTAGGGACCGATATTCTTCCCGTTTGTGTAAGGAACCTCCTATCATCCGTCCCGATTCATCAAACATCACCTCAGCATGGGAAATTTCGGCGACTTCCCCAATATCTAAGCGGATTTCTTGTTGTCCCTCGATCGCCGCTTGTAACATCAACGGTTCCAATCGTTGACAAGGATATTTTACCCCTTTTTCAAACAAGGGAAAATAGGAGTAGGTTTTACAATGGGGGTCCCATAACCGAATGGCGTAACTGTGGCGCAGATAATCCTCGACACTCACATAGTCACTTAATGCTAATGCACCATGCGCTACTGCTTCAAATGGTTTATCCATTTTCACGCGCGATCGGCCAAAATAGGAGACAATCACAGTCTGAACCGCTGGAATTAAACAACTCCCTCCTACCAACAGAACTTGTTCAATTTCTGCTTTACTAATTCCTTTCATTTGGGCGACTGCCAACACCTCATCCAATGCGCCACGCAACTGTTCTAAAAGTTGATGATATTCTAATAGCGCCTCAAAGCGATCGCGACTTAATTCGACTTCGTAGGACATAAAATTTTCATCATCAAACCATGCATCTTTCGCCTCAGTTGCCCGAGACAGGCGCATTTTTAACTTTTCAGCAATTTCTAATAACCGTTGCCAGCCAATTTCGCCAATTTGTGACCGCGATAAACCCTGCCGTTGTAGATAATCTTCCACAATCCAGGTATCAATATCAACCCCGCCAATATACGCATCAGATTTCCCTAAAACCTCCGCTTGTAACGCCGAGTTTCCCGGTTTTACCGGATTCGTGCGAATTAAGCTCAAATCCAGGGTTCCCCCGCCAAAATCCACCACCAACACCACAGAACCAGGTTTTTTGATGGCATAACCGAGGGCTGCTGCGGTAGATTCATCGATAATATTAATTTCGGGAATTTCCAGGCGACTGCCCAATTCTTGAAACCAATCTAAATAGCGCTCAAATGCCCCCACGGGAACAGTAAAAATCAGTTTACTGGGGTTGATTCCACCCCGAGAAAGACGATGGCAAATTTCTTTTAAAAAAGATTCAGAAATGGTAGAGGCAGAGTAGCTTAGTCCATCAATTAACCGGGGGGGTGGTTGAAAATCCGCCGCTAATTCTCGTTTAAATCCTTGAAATAATCGTTCCGGTTGAGCCTGTCCTGACCGGGTAGAAATCACCTGTTGGCCTAAAACAATTTGATTCTTTTCTTTAATAAAAACAACAGTGGGAATGACGGGAATTTCTAAATTTTCCCCGTTCTGTTTTTTACCTTTAAAAATTTTGGAAATTTCCCCAAACCTTAAAGTTTCGGGGGCATTATTATCGGGGTTAAGAATACTAATAACGGTGTTACTGGTGCCAAAATCAATCGCGACTACGGTCATAATTTTCCTAAGCAGGGATTACAGCATCGGGAGAGAAAACTTCAGTTCATAGGGGTTTTAGGAAGAGGGGTTGATCCCACTGGGAAGGGTTCGGCTGACTTTCGCGGGGGACAGAATGCGATCGCCTTGACGATAGCCCACAAAGCGAATATACACCACATCTCCCGGCTGAATCTCATCACAGTCCCCTTGATGGAATTGCGGATTGTAAACCACCGATTCCCAAGGATGACCAATCGGTTCATAGCCCCAATTTTCTAATAAATTATCCAGGGTTGCAAACAAAGCTGTGAGATTTTTAGCCGGTAAATCCGGTTTAATTCTGGCCATTTCTGCGGCAGTGGGATAGTTCGTCAGCAACGTTTGAATTTCCTCAAAGGTAGACTGACAAAAACTCTCCCAAAGCTGGGATTTTTGGTTCTCCAATTCCTCTTTCAAACCCTGGCATTGTTGGCGCAATTGGGCTTCTAATTCAGAGTTGGAGTTGCCGACAACCGGCGCGGTTTCTGATGAAGTGGGTAACGGTTCTAACGCTAACTGGTGTTCTAATTCTCCCATTGACCAATTTAAAGCCTGGGCCAGTTGGCGCAGTTCACCCCAAGGAATATTGCCGATCGCCCCGGACCGAATCTGGCGCAGGCGCAGGGTTGATATCCCGGCTTTTTGCGCTAACTGTTTCCAGTGAATCAGGCCCAATTGCTTCATCCGACTGCCCAAAATAGCATCATACTTTAAGTTTTGATTTTCTATTTCCCCAACCCCTAATACATATAAAACTCCGGCTAGAAGGACAAAGCTAATAACCCAGCCAAACCCGATTAAATTGGGTTCCTCTATCATTAACATTCCTCCCTAAAATTCTTGAATCGATTGAGTTGATTCTGTGACAATATTTTCATCATCTTGATAATACTCCGGTAGCAATTCTTGTGATTCGACTTTGCCGAGGGCTTTCTCAATTTCAGCGGTGGTTTCGCTACAGTTTTGTCCGTTGCCATTGAGGACAGTTTCGATAATTTTACCGTCCTTACCAATGCGATATTCTACTTTGCGATATTCAGACATTCAAACCTCCAGTTGGGTTGATTCCAGGGATGGGGAGTTAGGTCCGCATCCCTGCTTTGTCTTATTTTATTCCCATTGGGCCAGTTGCAACACCCGGCGAGGGTTAAAACCCCCGCCTAATAGCTCAAGTCGGTTAAAAACCGACTAAAAACACCCCCGCCTGTAGGGGCGATTCGCGAATCGCCCCTACAGGCGGGATTGATCCGTCGGGTGTTTGCAACTTAGGCGGGTTTGCCTTTGCCGATCAACGCGGCGATCGCTGCTGCAGAAGCTTCGGCAACCACGCTGATTAGGCGATAGAAGGCAACGGCACCTAAAATAGCTGCTGGGGAAAATTGCTGATCCAACAGGGCGATCGCCGTTGCCTCAAAAATGCCAATGCCCCCCGGTGCACCGGGAACCACCAACCCCAACAACCAGGCAAAACTAAAGGCCCCCATCAACTGCGGTAATTGCCCCGGCTGTATCAAAGTCATTGCTTGCACAGTCAAGATAAATCCCGCCCCGCGCAACAACAAAAATCCCAGTTCTCCTAACAGGGGCAGCAGGGGGTAACGAGTCAGCTTTCCCGCAGTTGGCGGGGAAGACTCTGGGGAGACTTCCAACAGTCCCTCGGTTTTTGGGGGAGCTTTTTTGAGTTTGAGTTTGCTTAAAACTTGAATGATTGGGTTTAAGATCCGGGGATGAATCCCCACAAGGACTCCCCCTAATCCCAGTCCCAACAGAATCGGGGGAACACCGCCTGGGGCAGTTCCCCACAGGGTACTACTGCCCAATCCGGCAATTATTAAGGCAGAAGCTGCCATTAACAGGGGTTCTAGCAAGACGCTAACTACGGCAACGGAAAGGGGCACATCCCGCTTGGCGATCGCCGAAATTCGACCGTAAAAATGCCAGACATTGCCGGGTAAATATTTAGCAATATTGGTGGTGAGATAGACAGACAAACCCCAACCCAAGGGAACCGGGCGATCGAACTCTCGCAGAATCCACAACCACACCCAACCGGACCACAAATGCGCCACAAAGGTCACTCCCAGGGCGATCGCCAGGGCAGTCCAACTGGATCCGGTAATCCGCAGATCCGCAACGGCACCGGCATTATCCTTGAGAGTTTTGACTAGAAAAAATAGGGTGGCCCCGAGAATGACCCACCGTAAAAAAGGTTTTAATTGCGATCGCAGACCAGTCATAAAAAATAAGGGACAATAGAACGCCACAAGAAGTCAGTAATGCCCACCCTACATCCTAACCCTCCGCCACTACTCTTTCTTGCTCCATCGATTAAATAGAGTAATTCCTCGCTCTTAATTTATTCCGCAATTTGAGTGGTATAATAAGCAATTATCAAAAAAAAACAATTTATTTACCCCTCTAAGAAGTATGTTGAATGCCCAGGATTTATATAATGAAACCTATTATCTAGGCCGAAATCCTGACGTTGCCAATGCGATCGCCGCTGGACTGTTTCCCACCGGGTTTGCTCACTTTGAAAGCCTCGGGCAAGCAGAAGGACGCAACCCCACCGCCCTCTTTACATACGCGCTATTACCTCTTCCCCCATCTCCCTCATCATCGCTGCTTCATCACCACCAAAGTAATATCATCAAACACCTTCTGTTCCCCAATAAACTCCCGCAAATGCTGAATCACGCCTTCCCGAATCTCCTCCACCGACTCCTGCCAATACTGCGACACCACCTCACAGAATCGGTCCATCCCATATAACTCTCCCGCCATATTTTCCGCCTCCGGTATCCCATCGGTATAAAGTACCACCCCATCCCCGGGATTTAACTGCACTTCCGCTTGAGTAATAAAGTCAGAAATATCCAACTCTAACCCCACAGGAAATCCTAAATCAATCGTATCCAGTCGCTCAATTTCTCCCGTACCCCGGACAATCAGAATCTCCTCATGTTGTCCACTAATCCGCAACACTCCATCGGCATAATCCAGTAACGCTAAGGTCAGGTTCTTATCCGTCCGCATCCGCGCTACGTTATCATGAATCATCCGGTTGATGGTATTTAAAAATTTCACATAATCGGTTTCATCATTCACCAGTAAAGTTCGCACAGCGGTTTGGACCATGACCATCACCATCCCCGCTTCTAATCCATGTCCGGTGACATCCCCAATCCCGATTTTGATATGTCCCTCATGGTTCAACACATCATAATAATCTCCCCCGATTTCATCGGCAGGTTCCATAAATCCGGCGATTTCTAAGCCGGGAATTGCCTGTAATTCTTCATAGCGAGGCAACATTTTCTGTTGGAGTTGGCGGGTGACATCCAGTTCCGCACTCATCCGGATGTTATCAGATTTGAGCAGTTCATTCAGGGCGCTGATTTCGTCATTCGCATCCGCGAGTTGGGCAGTCCGTTCGATGACTTTATCTTCTAAGGTGCGATAAAGTTGAGCATTTTCTAGGGAAATTGCAGCTTGGGCGGATATAACTTGTAAGAGTTCGATGCGTTCTTGGGTAAATGCGCCGGTTGCTAAGTTATTTTCTAGGTAGAGAATGCCAATCAATTTACCTTGGTTGACAATGGCAGCACAGAGAAGGGACTGGGTTTGCTGTTGGAGAATATAGGGGTCTGCGGTGAAAATTCCCTCTTGGGTGGCGTTGGCGAGGATGACATTTTCTTGGGTCCGGGCGACATAGTTAATGATAGCGGGAGGGACGAAGTTGCCGCTTTCTAGGGGGAGGGATTCCAGGATTTGGACTTCATCATTGGGGAGTTTGGCGGCTTCGATTTTGAGTTGATTGTTGTCGGATAAAATGAGTACGCCTTTTTGTGCACCCGCGTTTTCTATGGCGAGATTCAGGAGTTGGGCGAGGAGTTTATTGAGTTGAATTTCGCTGGAAATCGCTTGGGAGGCTTTGAGCACGGTGGCGATATCCAGGGTTTCCCCGGAACTTCTGCCACTGGTGGAGGAGGTGGAGAGTTTGCTGCCGGTGGAGGTTCGTAATTCGATGAGTTGGGGATAGCAGGTTTCTAGGTGTTTGACTTTGGCTGTGGCACCCCAGCGTTGATAGGCATAGTGCGCTTCTTGTAGGTAGAAGCGTGCCAGGTGAGGGATGTTGCGATCGATGTAGAAACGGGCGGCGAGTTCGTAGGCGAGGGCTTCTTCGTTGAGGTATTCGTTTTCTTTGGCGAGGGTGATGGCGCGATCGTAGTAGTCTCGCGCTTGTAAATCGTTGTTGAGGACTCGGGCGCGATCGGCTTCGACGAGGTAGTATTTATGCAGACAGTTCATGGGGGCGTGTTGCGCCCAATGGTGCATTTTTTCCTGGTTGGCGGTGACTTTTTCTAGGATGCGCTGTTGTTCGGTTTCGGGGGAGTCGGGATAGATGGCAAGGTGGGTGAGGGAATTGTATAAATATAGGATTGGCAAGTAGATTGCTCCTGAAGCATTGCTGTAATAATTTTCGGCTGTATTGGCATTTTCTAAGGCTTCCGGTAATTGATAGAAGTGGTAACTTAAGATTAATTTACTTAAATATAAGTTGATTAGGGAACTCTTGTCATTTATTTCTAAATGAATGGGGAGCATTTTTTCTTCATTATAGGCTTCCCCTACCAGGGAGGAAGGATTGCCGGTTGCATTCATGAAGTTCAAAACAAGTTGCCAATATATATCATGCCAGTTTAAAATAGTAGCCTGTTTAAGTTTAAGAATAATGTGATGAAAATTTTTCATGTCTACAACAACATGAGGTAAGTCTTTTCCGGTCAAACAAGAATTAATACAAAAGGTGGCGACATTTAACGTTCCATATTCAAAGTCACCCATCTCAATTCCGCTTTTGTATCCCTCTATTAAGGCAGGTAAAAGGTTATGATTATGTTCTTTCCAATGAAAAGTAGAACTATTTACCACCAAAAAAGTCCTTGCTTTGTATTGATTAAATTGAGGTTTGCCCACTAATGTTAAGGCGACTTTTCCAAAGCGATATCCACTCTCGATATCATTAAAAAAATTGCAAAGAAGTAGTGCGTAAAAAGCATAACCAGGAATCGAGTCTTTAGTATTGCCATATTCTAAAGATAAACAGACTATTTTAAACATCATCATCGTCAGCAAATCTACCCGAGCAATAAAGCAGGGTGCTGAAACTGCTAAGATAAGTTGGAGGACTGCCAAGTGAATGGGATCAGTCATATCTGGCAGGTCGATTAAATCCTCAATTTCTCGCCCTTCTAATGCCGTTTTAGTTTCTTGGAATCCATTAAATATATCTTCCTGGCTGGGTTGATCGGGAAAAGTAATACCCAGGAGTTTCAGGGCTTGCAAGGCAATGTCAATGGCTTCTAGCAGTTGACTTTGAGCCATTCTTGCTCTGATTTTAACCTGATAAACAGGGACTCGGTCTATCAAGGATTGGGCCGATGCTAGGAGGACCTCGCACAACTGTTCCATTCGTTCAAAATGCCCGCTCAAATAGGCCGCTTCTGCCGTTTCTCCATAGAGGGCCAGGGTCAGTTCATACTGTTGCTGCCAGGAGTCTGGCGGGAGGAGTTCCAGACCCCCCTGTAAATAGTTAAAAGCCGATTGATAGGCAGCGGATGCTTTAGCTTTTTTCCCAGCTTCCCGATTTAAGCAAGCTAACTCTTCTTGTTCTGCACGGTTGGAAATTAACCGCTGACCTAGGTTTAACTGATTGACAATATCAAATAGATGGGTGTCCCGTTCTTCAGGCGGGATAGTTTGCAGTAATAATCTGCCGATTTGTCGATGGATTGATTGCTTCTCGCTCTCATCCATGAGGAAATATGCGGCCTGTTGGATGCGGTCATGACCAAATTGATAGTTTACGGATAAGCGATCGCCTAAGCCTTCGACATCTAATTCCATTAATTGATAATCATCGCTGAGGGCTATAATAAAACCCTCGTTCATGGCTGAAGTTAAGGCTAAAGCTGTTTCCCTGGGTGAATTTTCAGAAATTAGGGCTAAAGTAGCCAAGTCAAATTGGTTACCAATACAAGCTGCAAATTTCACCAGGGCCAGAGTGTTCGACGTTAGCTTATTCAGCTTTGCTGCCATTAAATCCACCACGTTTTCGGCGATCGGTTGGGCTTTAATTTGTCCTATATCCCAGTTCCACGTTTGGTTCTGATAATCAAAGCATAGTAATTTTTCGCTATATAGGGTATTTAAAAATTGGGTCATAAAAAAAGGATTGCCCCCGGTTTTGGCTTGGACCAAATCGGCCAGAGTTTGTACTTTTTCTGGGGCTTGTTTCAGAGTATCAGCAATTAACTGAATGGTGTTCAAAAGGCTCAAGGGCTGAAGAGAGATGTGATTGACCGTTACTTCAGCTTTTTTCATGTCCTCTAGGGTGAGCATGAGGGGATGGGCGGCGCTGACTTCGTTATCTCGATAAGCCCCAATTAAAAATAAAGATTGGATATCGGGGGAAGTCATTAACAATTGAATTAATTTCAAGGACGCACTATCTGCCCATTGTAAATCATCCAAAAACAGCACCAGGGGATGTTCCGGTTGGGTAAAGACTTTGATAAAATTTTGAAAGACTAAATTAAAGCGATTTTGGGCTTCAGAGGGCGGCAGTTCGGGAACCTCTGGTTGCTTGCCGAGAATGGTTTCAACTTCAGGGATAACGGCTATAATGACTTGGGCGTTTGCCCCCAAAGCCTCCAAAAGTTTTTTCTGCCATCCGGAAATTTCTGCCTCAGTTTCGATCAGCAGTTGTTTGATTAATGCCCGAAAGGCTTGGATCAGGGAGGCGTAGGGGATGTTCCGTTGTAATTGGTCAAATTTACCGGAGATAAAATAGCCTTTTGACCGAGTAATCGGTTTATAAATTTCCTGAACCAAGGCAGTTTTACCGATACCGGAATATCCAGAGACGAGCATCAGTTCAGTGGCAGCGTTTTCCAGGGTAGCGACTCGCTCATAAGCAGCCAGCAGAGTCTTAACTTCTACTTCTCTGCCGTAAAGTTTTTGGGGAATTTGTAATTGGTCAGAACTATCCTGGGTGGCGAGGAGAAACTGTTGAATTTGTCCGATCGCTTGCCACTGATTCAGACACTGTTCCAGGTCAGCTTTTAATCCCAAAGCCGATTGATATCGGTCTTCGGCATTTTTAGACATGAGTTTGAGCACGATTTGGGAAAGTCCCTCGGGAATGTCTGGATTAAGTTGATGGGGTGGAATTGGGGATTTAGCGAGGTGAGAATGCACCAATTCCAACGGATCAGTTGTCAGAAAAGGAAGACTGCCCGTGAGGAGTTCATAAAATGTGACCCCGAGAGAATAAAAGTCGCTACGATAATCTATGGTGCGATTCATCCGTCCGGTTTGTTCCGGAGAAATGTAGGCAAGGGTTCCTTCTAATAAGTTGGGATTGCGAAAGGTAGAAGTTTCACGAGAAAGGACGGTGGAAATACCAAGGTCAATTAATTTAATTGTTTGTGTTGTGGAATTGAAAAGAATGTTTGAGGGATTAATATCCTTATGAATAATATAATGTTGGTGAAGGTAGCCTAAAATTTCAGCAATCTTAACGGCAATGGAGAGAAAGTCCGTTAGGGACAGTTGACCCGCGAGATTTAAGTCAGCTAAGGATTTAGCCTCAAAGTCTTCTAGGGCAATGAACCAGCGGTTCTGATAGGTCTCTAAGGTATAAACGTCCACAATGCCGGAATAGTCTTCTAAACTTTGAGTAAGTTCATATTCCCGCTTGAATTTAGCAATTTTCTCCGGGGAGGGATAGGCATCTTGGAGCAGTTTGATGATCACGGATTGTCTATCGGCTCGGCGCACCGTTCGATATACAATAGATTGACTGCTCTCATAGAGAGTCTCGATGATTTCATAATTTAACATAGTGTTTATAATGATTTTAAATTAGGGTTATCTTCTGAAAAGGGGAGACGGAAGCCGAGAAGGTTTTTCGGTTCGTGAGCCTGTCATGCACAATTGCGATCGACAGACTCAACGAACTCCAAAAATCACATTTCAGACAAGCCGGTGCATTGACTCATTTGCTTCATGGTGAGGAAACCGACAACTTTCTGCAACCCAGATTAAAACCCAGAACATCAAATCTATTATTCTGAGTCATCCGGATCCGACGGGGGGTCGGGATCCGGTAGGGGGTCGTCTACTGGATCGATACAAGCAACAGCGAGTATAGTCTGTTCCTTGGCAAAGAGGGCGCTGATTTGCTTCGCGTCCCCACTTTGAACCCCTTGTTGCTCTAGGTCCGTTAACCCCGCGAGCTTCATGGTCTTTTCTGGTGTATTCGTAAAGGCTAACTGCTGATCGGGGTTGGTCCCTACCGCTGTTAAGAACTCCAATAGTGCGTTCAAGTCAATTTCTCCTGTGGAATAGGTAGTCTGGTGATGGGGTTGATGAGGTTAGAACTGAAGTTAACCTTGAGCCTGAGCGTTTCGCGTGACAAGCAGTTCATTCAGTACACGTTTAGCGGTGTCTTGACTGTAGATAGTATTATCCTTTTGAATAGCTGTCAGGATATCAAATACGGCATTTTCGTATTTTTTCATGCTCGAGAATACAGCGCTGCGCAAAGCATAAGCATAAGCATACTCGCTATTGCAAACGATCGCAGTCGATAAATGGTTTTGCGCCTCCTCCAGTTTATTTGGTGTATTTTGCAAGTAACAGGCTTGACCGAGGTGGGCGTAGGCCCAGGCATAATTATTGTCAATGGCGAGCGCCTGCTGGAAGCATTCCTCTGCTTGTGGATACTGCTGCTTTTTAATATTCAATAATCCCAAATTCGCGTGCGCCCAAGCATAATTAGGATCCAGCTCGATGGCCTTGCCCAGAGCGGCTAAGGCTTCGTTAAAATTACCCAGGTCACGGTAGGATGCTCCTAAGTGGGCGTGCGCCCAAGCATACGTGGATTTCAACTCAAGGGCGCGCTGGAAATAATTTATAGCCTGGTCGTATTTTCCCATGAGTCGGAAAGTTTCACCCTGTTGGGCGAGACTTTTGGGAGTTTCAGCGATTTGGACCATTGAACTGCTCCGTTTTTACTGAAGTAAATTGAGTGAATTAGGGGAAGGGGAGTATTTTAACCCCAGCCCTGTGGGAATTTTACCATTGTATTGATTCTCTGGGTAAAACTTGCACTCCCTCTCCCTACAGTTCAAACTCATTACTTCTAAACTGTCTTTCGACAATTCACGCCAGTCCTAGACTTCCCTCGCTTTGGTATTTTTCAAGATAAATTCAAGGGTTATCCGGTGAGCCAGGTAGACTACTCAGCCTCAACCCGATAGTTCTGAGGTTAAGGGGCAATTAAGGCTTGAAATCGAGGATCGCCATGCAGATCTAACCAGGCTAGGTCATGCAATGCTCGCCGTCTGGGAAGATAATCTAGAAAAATAGCCTTTTCTAGGTAATCTAAGGCCATTTCGGTTTGGCCTTCTAACGCTGCTAAACCTCCAAGTTCATAAATTACGGCACTGGAATCATGGGTTTTCTCCATTCTGTGCAATATAGCTTTTGCTTTGTTGATGTCAACTTGGGCGGCAGCAAGTCCCTGCCAACGAGTTTTGGTAAAAGCGATACAATAGAGGGTCAAGTGGTTATCCGGCGTTTCCTGTAAAGCTTGTTGGTAATAGACCATCGCCTCGGAATAGCAGCCCATAAAACTGAGGATTAATCCCCGTTCCGTCACCCAATCTTTAATGATGGTTTCATCGAGGGCGATCGCCTGATCAAACTCCTGTAATGCTTCTTCATAGCGCCCCATCATTTCATAAGCGCGACATCGGTAGGCGATCGCCCAAGGATAATCAGGTTTGAGTTCTAAAACTCGGTTGAGATCTGCTAAGGTTTCTGGATAGCGTTCCAGTCGCTCATAGGTCACCCCCCGATGGGCGATCGCCCAAACATGGTTAGGGTTCAGTTCCACCGCCCGATTGAAATCTACCAGGGCTTTATGATACTGACCCATTTGATAGTAAGTTTCTCCTCGGTGTGCGATCGCCCAAGCATACTCAAAATTCAGGGCGATCGCCTCAGTAAAATGGGCGATCGCCTCATCATATTGTCCCTGTTGCCGAGCAGTTTCCCCTTGCTGTGCTAGGAGTCGTTGGTGATTGGTCATTGGTCGGTGGTCATTGGTTGTTGGTGATTGGTCATTTGTCATTGGTTGTTGGTCATTTGAGGTTGGTTTGTCCTGAGTATTCAACACTCCAAAGGACAAATGACCAACGACCAACGACCGTCCATTGTCATTTGTCCATTCCTAAGCGTACCATCATCTCTTGATCCACAGGTGCAGGACCGATGGGCGGTACATATAAGGTAGAAACCGTTGTCACCTTGGCTTGTGGTAGAGAATGCAAGGGAATATGATTGATTACCGGCTGACAAACTGG
Source organism: Phormidium pseudopriestleyi FRX01 (assembly GCF_017313335.1). Taxonomy (GTDB): domain Bacteria; phylum Cyanobacteriota; class Cyanobacteriia; order Cyanobacteriales; family Laspinemataceae; genus Laspinema; species Laspinema pseudopriestleyi. The sequence continues at coordinate 27,481 of NZ_JAFLQW010000056.1, forward strand.
ATAATAAACTGCCGCCTCATAGATCACGACTTGATGATCCCCTGGATAATCCTGTTGTAGCACTTCAGCTAATACCTTTAACCCCCGTTTCTCAGACCCCTCTTGATAAAATCCCCGATTGCCAATTAGCGCAACTTGCCATAAAATCAAGTGAGAATTAGGGTCGAATTTGCGCTGTCGGATGAGAAAGTCTGTCGCTTCAAAACTCTGACAGCCGCCTTTTCCCGGATCGATGCCAATATCGGCAAATAAACAATCCTCCGCAGAAATTCCCGGCAACATCAAGGCGGAGTAACCTTCGCGTCTTGCCTGGGCGATCGCCCCATGTGCCGGGTCCGCAAATACTCCCGGATGGCCGTAAAATACTGCACAGATGTTCCCCCCTGCCCGAACTGCCTCCATAATGCGATCGACCATTTCTCCGTAAGTTTGCCTGCGGCGATCGCAGTCGGTGTTATAGGGTAATGCTTCAGCAGTGGGATTCAGGGTTTGTAACCATTTCGCCGTCACGGGGTCAGCCACCGCAAACAACAGTTTATCCGCCTGTTTAATCCAGGCTTGAGCCGCCAAAGTGAGATGCCCTCCCAGCTGAATCCCCGTCCCCACAATTGTTAATGAACCCTGTTGCAAAGTATGCCTCCCGAATTTTGATTTTATGACCAATCTAAAAGTATAACAGATTTTATGACTTTAAAAAACAAAGGGTAAATTGTGAGTAGCGTCACTCACAATCTACCCCCAGAACTGAGCCGATCGCCCGTTACTGCATCCCCGGACGGGGAAGGGCCAAACCGCTACTACCTCCGGGATAAGCCCCGGGGTGACCGAAGGGAATATACGCCATTCCTGCTTGATGCATCCCAGAGTTGCGATCGCCCGACATACCCACCCCACTACCATAGAGTCCGATCGCACCATCCAGCTTGGCATGAGCCAAATTTGCGCCCCCCAGGTTCGCCCCAGTGAGATTCGCCCCACTGAGATTGGCATTAAACAAATTGGCATTTCTGAGGTCCGCACCATTGAGATTAGCATCCCGCAAGTCCGCATCCACTAACCTTGTATCACTGAAATCCCCATTGGTTAAATTAGCCTCAACCAATTGTGCATTTCCCAGGTTGGCCCCCGCACATTGCACCCCACTGAGATTGGCATGATTGAGAATGGCCCCAATCAGATTTGCACCTTTGAAATCTACACCACTGAGATTTGCATCGGTGAAATTTGCATTCACGCAATTGGCAAAAGTCAAATCGGCCCCACTGAGGTTGGCATGATTCAGCTTTGCCTCAAATAGATTCACCCCCTTGCCATCCAACCCACTCAGATCCGAGTGGGTGAGGTTGGCATCGACTAAATTAGCAAAACTCAAATCAGCCCCGCTCAAGTTAGCGTGACTGAGATTTGTTTGATTGAGATTGGCAAACAGTAATTTAGCACCGCTTAAGTCTGCTTTATTCAGATTAAAACGACCCAGGTTTGCTTCATTGAGGATGCCTCCCTGACACTGCTTGGTTTCGAGTAACCGTTTGATGTGGGCGTTATTAGCAGCCATATAGTTGTTAAGGGATAGATGTTTTCTGATGGAAAATTATTCTTCTCATCTTACTGATACATTTACGCGACATTTATCCGGCTGAGAAACGGACAATGCAGCGATGGCACTATCACCTTTGAGGGTGACAGAGGCGGTATCCCGCAAAGCTTTTAGAAAAATTCCAAAAGCACCATTCCAGTCCCTTGGCAGAGTGAAGCCACACTCAGGACAATGGAACACCTTGGAGCCACCTAACTTATTATGAACATGACCGCAGTGAGTACAGGTTTTGCTGGTGTATTCTTCGGTCACGTCTACAACCGTGGTTCCAGTTATTTCCGCTTGATGTCTCAGGGTTAGTTTGAATCGATAATGCGCCCAGGTTAGCATAGCTCTGGCCGTCTTGGATTTGATTTTTCGCTTTGCCTTGGCAACCATTTGGGAAGTCTCAAAGGTAGGGAGAAAAATCAGTCCATAGTTGCGAGTTAAGTAATGAGCAATTTGCTTATGAGCTTCATCAATCAAATTGCGGATTTGGGTTCTCAGGCGATGAGCCGCGCAGCTCATCCGTCGCCGCCGCGAACGACTGGGTTCTTTATCAGTTCTGCTGCTTAAATCATCC
>NZ_JAFLQW010000291.1 GCF_017313335.1 Phormidium pseudopriestleyi FRX01
CATTGACCTAAACCAACTGGGTAGACGGTCTTTGACGACCGTAGCGAGAATAAGACTTTGGGTTTTGCCTAAAGCTGTTCTGTCCGCAGAATCTCAGTCTCTTTAGATCTGAGAGTGTCAATTTAATTCGCTCTTCGCTATAGATTCCTAGAAGGATTAACGGTTTCAAAGCAGGGTTCTACACAGCAAACACCGCGCAGTTAGGCCCTGAGAATGGGATACCCCTGGTTAATTGTACCGGGCATCAACTCAATTTCTTCTGGAGTAGAAGCACCTGTGAAAGGAGAGTTAGGATCCGATCGCAACGATTCGTTCAGACGAACGCGCAGTTCTCCGGTATTGCTGATGCCTAGGACAACCCCTGTCGAACCTTCGACAACAAGGGGTTGACCGATGCCAACCATCAGGTTTTGGTAAGATGGCAGCAAAGTCCCTACTCCTTGGTGAGCAAAGGTTTGATATCCCGAGGCGACTGCCCAGAGGGTTAGGGCCGCCAACATTTCCAGAGATGTTATCTCAGGATGAGGGCGATCGCCTAGGAAGGTTTGCAAGTTAATCCCGGTTTCGGGGACAGGGTTGGACCAATTAATGCCCACTCCGACAACAGCTTTGGTAATTTGTCCCTGATGGATTTTGGTTTCCGTGAGGATACCCCCCAATTTGTAGCCCTCCAGAATCAGATCATTGGGCCATTTTAGGCTGACTGGGATATTGTAGGCGCGGAAGGTAGTTGCGAGTCCCCAGGCGCTACAGAGGGTCAGCAGCAGTGCATCCCGGGCATTCAGGTTTGGGGCTAGGGCCACAGACAGATAAAGACCCCCAGGTGATGATTCCCACTGACGTCCCCGCTGTCCTTTTCCCGCAGTTTGACGGGTGGCGATGACCACCGTTCCTGGGGGTGCACCGTCGGCAACCAGGGTCCAGAGGGTTTCATTGGTAGAGGAGACTTGATCGAAGATTTGAATAGAAAAGTCCAGGGATGACGGGGACAAGGACGGTAATGAGGCGAAACCCCCGTCAGTCATTCCAGGATTGACGGGGTGCTGCGATCGCAGACACCGCAGAAAATTTTCTATGCAGTCTTGATTCAGGCCCACAAGAGCGGTTCGGGTAAAGAGTCCGAGGACTAAGGTAGCATAAAATGCGAATTCACACTGAAAAATTTTGGGATTTTTTCCAGTTGGGATTGTAGTCTGAGGCTGTCGCTCCTCCCCTGAATCATTCCTTGATGAATTATTTATCTTTAAACCAAAGATGCATACTTGGCACTGGCGGAATTGGAACGGACTGCCCTATTTGACTTGTAGTTTACTGGAACCCTGGCCTCATGGCTTTTTTACTCAGCAATTTTGGCCGCGATCGCCTATTGAGTTGGTGGAGGTGTTACAACCCACGGCATCGGTGTATCGAGTCAAACAGGTGCATGGAAATACGGTGTTGAGTACCGAGAATTTGACCCCCCAGGTTCGAGAAGAAGAGTTACAAGAGGATGCGCCACCGAAACCGGAGGCGGATGGGTTGCTCAGTGCAGGGTCCCAGGAAGCAATCTGGGTTTGTAGTGCAGATTGTTCGCCGGTGTTGATTGGGGATATGCAAACGGGACAGGTGGCGGCGTTGCATTCAGGATGGCGAGGGACTGCGGCAAATATCGTGGCAGTGGCGATCGCTGAAATGGTGAACGAAGGGAGTCAGTTGGAGCAATTACGAGTGGCGATCGGGCCCGCCATTTCCGGAGAAGTGTATCAAGTTAACACTGAAGTTGCTATCCAAACCTGTGCCAGTCTCGTTGATTTAGACAATCCGGATGACATTGTAAAAACCGTTCAAGGATGGCCCAATTCTCCCATATTACCTGATTCCGAACCCGGAAAAGCCCGGTTAGATGTCCGACGAACCATTGAGTTACAGTTAGAGAAAATGGGAATAACTTCCGAACAAGTCGCCATTTCCTCCCATTGCACCTATCAAGACCCCGAAAACTTCTTTTCCTATCGTCGAAATGGGCAAAAAAAAGTACAATGGTCAGGAATTGTCTCTCGGTAATTCAGTCACTTATTTTGACTTGTTGCCTTGGATTTGACTCGACAACCTCGTAGCAAAAACTATCCCATAACTGACGCAGATTGGGAGAGGTAACCCTAACTGTAGGGGCGAAAAATAAAATCGCCCTTACAGAGATGAGCAGGAGTGTTTGCTCGCGAATCGACCTACTCGACATTAAGTAAGAGTGCGAGACAATCCTATTTTTTAATGATAGAATTGAAAGTGTCTAATATATGCTATAATTTTAGATTAAAAATCAACAATTCACCCTGAAATGAGAATTGATAACCTGGTCATTCATAACTTTAAAAAATTCTCAGACTATAGTCTCCAACTACATCACCAATTTACCCTATTAATTGGCGACAACGGGACTGGTAAAACCAGTCTGTTGGATGCTTTAGCTATTGCGGCGGGGGTATGGTTGGTTAATCCACCGGATAGCACTCTCTCCAACAGTAAACGGAATATTTTACCCAGTGAGATTCGGTTAGAATCTGTGGAAACAGCCGGAGTAACCCAATTTATTGAACATAAACCTGTTGAAATTAAAGCTAGAGGATATGTTGACGGTTTTCCCTATGAATGGTGTAGAAGAATCAATTTAAACGGTTCTCGAACCTCGAATACAGAATCTAAAGAAATCATTGATTTTATTAGCAGTCTCTTTGAAAGAGACCAATTAGGAGAAAAGATTTGGTTCCCCGTGATAGGTTATTATGGAGCGGGTCGAACTTGGCTGCCTTCTAACGCTAATCGTAAAACTGCTAAATTGGAGCAAGGGATTTCCCGCAGATGGGATGCTTTTTATGATTGCTTTGAAGAACGGATTAGACTCGCGGACTTGCAAACTTGGTTTCAGAAAGAGGCGATCGCCTCTCTCCAACGCAGCGGAAAAATGCGCCCGAGCTATGATGTGGTGAAGTGGGCAATTTTACGCTGTATTCCGGGAGCAAATGACCTATGGTTTGATGGCGATCGGGCCGAAATCGTCGTTTCTTTGCAACATCAACCCATCCCCTTCAGCAATCTCAGTGCAGGGCAAAAAATGATGGTTGCTCTGATTGCTGATATTGCCATCAAAGTCGTCAACCAAAATACTAAATTCTTGCCCGAAGTCGTTGACCACAATCCCGAAATTATACCCCATATTCTGCAACAAACACCGGGGTTAGTCCTCATTGATGAGATTGATGTCCATCTACACCCTAAATGGCAGCGGCGTGTAGTCAATGACCTCAAAACAACCTTCCCTTCTATTCAATTTGTTTGCACTACCCATTCCCCCCAAGTCATTGGTCAAATTGAACCCGAAAGCCTGCGTATTCTCTATGAAGATAATGCAGGTAAAATCTGTACCATTACCCCTAAGCAAGGGTTAGGGATGGATAGCTCATGGATTTTACAAAATTTGATGGGAGCCTCAGCCAGGGATATTAAAATTGAACAAGATTTAGACCAAATATTTGATACAATTAATAACGAAAACTATTCCCAAGCTAGAGAACTGATTCAAGCCCTCACTCAAAAAGTGGGGGATTTTCCTGAACTGCAAGAAGCCACTTCATTTTTAGATAGACTCGAACTCTTACAAGAATATGAAAAGGATTAGAAAAACCCATCCGCCAAGAGAATTTTTAGAGTGGCTTAAGGAAAATGAAGGGCTAGACTGTAGTTATGCTGCACTTCAAGGGAAAGAACCATATACGATTTTTAAAAATTATCTGTTAAGAGAACAGGGATTTCTTTGTGCCTATACGGGGGTAAGCATATCCGAGGAAGATTCTCATATTGAACATATTAAGCCTCAAACAGTTTGTAGAAAAGTCCCCAATCCAGGAAATTCCTATTTAGAGGATGTTGAATACCGCAATATGGTCGCTTGCTTCCCACAAGATGGTGGGGATGTCTCTCATGGTTATGGTGCGCCTATCAAAGGAGGATGGTGGAATGAGGAACAATTTGTTTCACCCTGTCAAGAAGATTGTGAAAGAAGATTTATATATGGATGGCGTGGGAAAGTGTCTCCCGCGCAGGAGAATGACAATGCTGCCAATACAACGATTGATATCCTACAATTAAATGCAAAAAGGTTACAAGATAGACGCTATCGAGCAATTGTGGGTTTCTTTGGTTTTAGCAGTAAACGCAAAACGAAGGAGCTAAGTCAGCGAGAAGCTAAAGCACTATTAGCCATCATTGGCAAGCCAAATTCAAGGGGGAATTTTCAGGAATTTTGCTTTGTTTTTGAACAACTTTTACCCCGATATATTAAGTAATAAATTATCACTTTTTCTAGGATATCAAATCAACAGTGTCTAACCTTACCAAGGCAAGCGTGTTCCATCCCAGGAGAAAAATTCTCCTGTATCGGTTTCTTCTAAGTTCTCTAAGACAGTCCAGAGTTGAGAGACAGTTTTTTCTATGGAGAATAATTTTTCGGGGGAAACGTTGCGCTGGAAGGGTTTGGATAAGCGGGTGTTGGTGGTGCCGGGATGGAGGGTGATGACGATCGCCTTTGCACCTTTGCGGGGGTATTCGATCGCCACGGTTCGCATGAGCATATTTAAGGCGGCTTTTGAGGCACGATATCCATACCAACCGCCGATTTTATTGTCGCCGATACTGCCAACTTTGGCGGAAATGGTGGCGAAAATACTGCGCTGATTATGTTGAAATAGGGGAAGTAAGTGTTTGGCTAATAAGGCGGGACCGATGCTATTAACTTGAAAGTACCGCATTAAGTTTTCGGGGTTGATTTGCCGCAAACTTTTTTCGGGTTGCAGGGTGGAATCATGTAACAGTCCGACGCAGTTGATGACGAAATGTAGGGAGTCGGTGTGCTGCTGAATTTGCCCAGTCGCCTCTTGAATTTGCGCTTCGTCGGTGATATCCATTATTAGGCAAATTAGCCGATCGCGATGTTGGCGACTCAGGGTTAATAATTCGGCAGCAGATTCAGGATGGCGATAGCTGGCAAACAAAGTAGAAATACTGGAGTTTTCTAAGCATTTTTTCACAAACCCGAGTCCGATTCCTTGACTGGCACCAATGATAAAAGCTTTCTGGGATTGATTCATAGTTAAGCTCACTAGATGGGTATTATTAATATTGAACCGCAACTCGTCGGAAAAATTTATTCTCGCTGTGGGACAAAATAGGGGTTTGACAGCCTCTAGTTTTTATCCAGAAGGCTCCTTCTTTTGATGGAGGGTGACTGACTCAGGCATTCAGGACGTAGGGTGGCCCTGGGAAGGCGGATGGGGGGAATATATCCGAATGTCTTGACAATCTAGGATCTGGACTCTGAACTCGCTTTGAGACGGCATGACCCCTGACTCATCTAGAATTTTTGATCGCAGTATGGCGGTTCAGGAGTGCAATGGGAGAACAGGAACGGATCTCCCCCTAGAGAGATTGGCAAGATAAACTAAAGAGTAACGACCAATATCTGAGGGTTTGAGTTAGAGTTGAGAGACCTTTGGGTGGATTGTCAACCCAATTGAAGCGATCGCCTCAGTTAAAGATGCGAAAGCTGTCGCGTTATTCTGGTAATTAGTCCAAGGGAACACCAATTTTTCGATGATGACTCAATTTGACAGAGGGACTGTTTGCAACGCCCCAGTTCATCCCCGATTTTGCCACGCAATCTCGGAAAAAATATAATCATGATAGGGTCTACAAGTCTTAATTTTAAGTAGCTTGACCTTTGTCCGGATGATTAAATCTAGGGACTTGTGGACAGGTGACCGTTAATGGTAGTTTAAATAAGAGGTGGAAAAAAAATCAGATGAGCGAATTAAGTTGCTACGAACAGTTAGGAGTCTCAGAAAACGCTTCGTTTGAAGAAATCCAAGAAGCCCGTAGTCGCATGAGCGAACTCCATAGTGGCGATCGCAAACAAGTTGATCTCATTGAAGCGGCTTATGATGAAATTCTGATGCAGCGTCTACGGCAGCGTCAAGAGGGCAAAATTAAAGTCCCAGAACGAATTCGCTTTGCTGAACGGGAAGTCCGCACGATGCCGAGTGCACCCCCAACTCCGACAAAAGAGGCTCCAGCCTGGTTACAAGGATTCTTAGATACGCCATCTCGGTCTGATATTGTATGGCCGGCTGGTGGGTTTTTTGCCTTGAGTCTTCTGAGTTTATTGCAACCGGCTTCTGCACCTTTAGCATTAGCGGTGGGTGTTGGCGTCGGCTTTTATTTTCTCAATCGTAAAGAAAAGAAATTCGGACGTGCTTTGGTGATCACCGTGATTGCCTTGCTAGGGGGATTACTGATTGGTGCGCCCCTAGGCACTTGGTTAACCAGTGTGGGTGTGCTGTTTCCTGCTGATGGTTTAGCGGCTAGTTTTACCTTTTTTGTATTGTGGTTGGTTAGTAGTTTTTTACGGTAATCTGCTCACTATTAATCCCGAAATAAAAAAGGGTAGAGAGTTAATTCTCTACCCTTTTTTTGAGACTTTGAGAAGCGCTCAGTAGCAGTCATCTAACCCCCGATGGAGGGGACTGCTACTGGGTCCAGCCTTTACCTATTCCGCAGCTTGGGGTAGGAGTTCACGCTGTTCACCGGGTCGGACAATCACTTGACCTTCTTCTCCGATGTCTACGATCGCAGTCTCGCCTTCTTTAACCCGACCGGAGAGGATTTCCTCGGCTAAAACATCTTCTAACAGACGCATAATGGCACGGCGCAGAGGACGCGCACCATAAGCCGGATTGTAGCCTTCTTCAATCAACCGTTCTTTAAAGCGATCGGTGACTTGTAAGGTAATTCCTTTCTCGGTTAAACGGCTGAAGACTTCTTTCAGCATAATTTCCGAGATGAGTTTCACTTCGTCCTTGACCAACTGACGGAAGACGATAATCTCATCCAGACGGTTGAGGAATTCAGGACGGAAGTAGTTTTTGAGTTCTTCGTTGACCAAGTTGCGAATGCGGTTGTACTGTGCATCGGCCTGGTTTTCTGAGAATTCAAATCCGAGTCCACCGCCACCTTTTTCAATGACCTTTGACCCAATATTAGAGGTCATGATCAGCAAGGTATTTTTGAAGTCTACCGTGCGACCTTTGGCATCGGTCAGGCGTCCGTCTTCAAGGATTTGCAGGAGCATATTGAAGACATCGGGGTGGGCTTTTTCGATTTCATCGAAAAGAACCACGGTGTAGGGACGACGACGAACGGCTTCAGTGAGTTGTCCACCTTCGTTATAGCCGACGTAACCCGGAGGAGAACCGATGAGTTTGGACACCGTGTGGCGTTCCATGTACTCGGACATATCCAAGCGAATCATGGCTTCTTCGGCACCGAAGAAGTAGGACGCTAGGGCTTTGGTCAGTTCGGTTTTACCAACGCCGGTAGGACCGGAGAAGATAAAGCTGGCGATCGGGCGGTTGGGGTTTTTCAGGCCGACCCGGGCGCGACGAATGGCGCGGGAGACGGCTTTGACGGCTTCTTCTTGACCGATGAGACGCTGATGGAGGGTGTCTTCCATGTGCATCAGTTTCTCGGATTCGGATTCGGTGAGTTTGTTCACCGGAACGCCGGTCCAACTGGCGACGATTTGGGCGATGTCTTCTTCGGTGACGACGGGGGAGAGTTCGGTGTCGCTGACGCCGGTTTTTTTGGTATTGGCGATCGAGCGGATTTCGGCTTTGATCTCCATTTCGCGATCGCGCAGTTCTCCGGCGCGGTCAAAGTCCTGGGAACGCACGGCGTCGTCTTTGTCTTTGAGCACTTGCCGCAGTTCTTTATCCAGTTCTTTCGCCGCAGGAGGCAGTTGGGAGTTAATCAACCGGACTCGTGAACCGGCTTCATCTACCAGGTCGATCGCCTTATCGGGTAGGAAGCGATCGCTGATGTAGCGATCGGACAGTTTGGCTGCTGCTTCCAGGGCTTCATCGGAGATTTTCAGTTTATGGTGTTGCTCGTAGCGCTCGCGCAAACCAAACAGAATCTCAATGGTTTCATCCACCGTCGGTTCGCCCACCATCACCGGCTGGAAACGGCGTTCTAAGGCCGCATCCCGCTCGATATGCTTGCGATACTCATCTAAGGTGGTCGCCCCGATACATTGCAATTCACCCCGTGCCAATGCTGGTTTGAGGATGTTTGCGGCATCGATCGCCCCTTCGGCTGCACCAGCCCCAATCAGGGTATGCACTTCATCAATCACCAGGATGACGTTCCGCGCCGAGCGGATTTCATCCATAATTTTCTTCAGGCGTTCTTCAAATTCACCCCGATATTTGGTTCCGGCAACCAGTAACCCAATATCTAAGGTGACGACACGCTTTTCTTCCAGGATATCCGGCACGTCGTTATTGGCAATCCGTTGAGCCAATCCTTCGGCGATCGCCGTTTTACCGACCCCCGGTTCCCCGATCAGCACCGGGTTATTTTTAGTCCGGCGACCCAGAATCTGGATCACCCGTTCAATTTCTTTCTGACGCCCCACCACCGGATCCAATTTCCCTTCCGCTGCCATTTGGGTCAAATTCGCCCCAAATTCATCCAGAGTAGGAGTCTTGGTCCGGGCGTTGCTGGCTCCAGAGGTCACCTCAGCGGTTTCCCCCAGCATCCTAATCACTTGAGTCCGGACTTTCGAGAGGTCAACCCCTAGGTTTTCTAAGACCCTAGCTGCCACTCCTTCGCCTTCGCGAATCAATCCCAGTAACAGGTGTTCGGTGCCGATGTAGTTATGGCCCAGTTGACGCGCTTCTTCTAGTGAAAGCTCCAGAACCCGCTTGGCTCTAGGCGTAAACGGAATTTCCACTGCCACGAAACCGGAACCGCGACCAATAATTTTTTCGACTTCAATGCGGGCATCTTTGAGATTAACCCCCATTGACTTGAGCACTTTTGCTGCTACTCCGGTACCTTCTCCGATGAGACCCAGGAGGATCTGTTCGGTACCCACGAAGTTATGTCCCAGGCGGCGTGCTTCCTCCTGAGCCAGCATAATCACTTTAATAGCTTTTTCTGTGAAGCGTTCAAACATGGCTTAATCCCTTTACCGACACATTTGGCGCGTAAGAACCTGCTTTCTACCCTAACTGAGATCAAACGACAAGCACCTCGCCCTTCAAGAGTATTCTTTTCAGTGGCTCAAGTCCTTGGTAATTTCTCCACAGTTAGGGTTTGAATAGCACCTTCAGAAGCATTCCACCATTTCTGAACCCTCGCTCTCTATGTCCTAGAGGATTTGCCCTAGTTCCGAGTTTTGAGTTATACTGTGCGTTTGGGTATGGCAACGGTTAACTCTCGACTCCTGAGATTGAAGGGGATTCGGAAGGGGATCGGAAGGAGGTTTTGAAGGCCGAAGCCAATTGGCTTTGGGTCAATTCCCGCCATCCCTTTGGTACTTTGACCTTTAGCATAGCAAAAGTCTTCCTTTTCGTGCCACCGCTTTTAGATTAGGCAAAAGTTTTGGTGTTCTGGAATTGGGGGCGATCGCCTCCGAGGGACGGTTAGGGGGATGGCCCTTGATTCGTCATTTGTCATTTGTTGTTTGTCATTGGTCCTTGGATCCGGGTGTGATGCCCTGATGGGGGGAGCATATTGATCCCTGTCTCTAGGAAAAATTTCTGCAAGAGGCGCTATTAAGGATGCTCGGGATCGGTCCGATGATGGCGGGGGAGCGATCGTCCTTTTTTTACGCAAGATTACGCAATGGCGATCGCCGTTTATCGAAGCGATTGGATAAAAGCGCTCTTTTTTTGTTCGTAAATTCCGTAGTTATACGGATAAATTAAATCAATTTTGAAAGGGTTTTGATGCCAGGATAAACGCTCTTCAATTCCACCAAATGCTGGATGGAGTCGGGTCAAACCCTCTGACGACTTGGGATGAAAAAACTCTCAGATAATATGGTCATTTTTGGGTCATAATCCTGTGATATTATCAAAAGGAGTAGAAAACAATATCAATCCAGGAGGACTCCATAAAATGGCGGTTAATATTGGTCAATTGCCCGTGTAACCTGATGTGATGGTAACAATTGCTGGGACAGTAGTTGC
>NZ_JAFLQW010000108.1 GCF_017313335.1 Phormidium pseudopriestleyi FRX01
GCAGAAAACATTTTAAAACTGTTGTTACTAAAGCCATGCAGCACATTAACCGCCACCGGGCTTTTCCAAGCTTTCTGTCTCGAATTCGAGAGCGCGATCGCCTCGAACTGGCTGAGTCGGCATCCCTGATTGGTTCGGCTGTGGGATCCGTAGTGGCGGGATTGTCTGGACAGGTTTTATTTGCCGCGACTCCGATTACTTTGGCATTGTGGTTGAATCGCCTGAATCGGAGTCGGTTTGGGGAGCAAATGCGGACAGAACACCAAGGGGCGATCGCCGAGATGCATCAGGTGGTCACTGCGGTTCACAGTAGTTTACAAACTTTGCCGCGATCGGAACGGATTCAGGATGTAGAAAATACGTTGATGCGTCTTTCGGAGGCGACTGCCACTTTGCAACAACAAGGCGATCGGGCCAATTCCGGTAACCCCAATGATGAAGAAATGCAACGGGAATTTGCGATCGTCCGTCGCGGAGTCATGCGCCTGCGGGATGTCACCGAAACCCGCTTCACCGAACTCCAAGAAACCCTCAACAGTGAAGTTCAAACCCTCCGTCAAGAGTTAGCATCTCCCGCGATGATTCCCTCTCCAGAACTAGCAAACATCAAAGCCGAATTACTCACCCTCACTCAAAGTCTAGCCGACATTCAAACTCAGTTCCAAGCGTTAACAAGTCCAGTGGCCCCCGACGACACCACCGTTCAAACCCAGCTTGATGAACTGCAAAGCCAAATTGTCAAACTGCAACAGCAAAATCGCGAAGTAGTCAAACCCTATCTCAAACATCTCAACCACGCCATTCAAAAGTTAGAAGCCGAAGGGTAAGCCTAACGGAGGTCCCTAAATCTGCGAGGGGTTGGATCACCATTTGCACCCCATCCATCCCCCACGGATTGAGAAGAGACAAGGGTTGATTTTTGTTATTGAGTCCAACTGTATGCAGCTAGACTGCTCTATTCTTCCTATATAGTGACCCTAACTGAATTGGACATAAAGATAGCGAGCAAGTACACCAGTCGGGCCTGCGCATTGCGCCCCTACCAAACTATTGAATATTCTGTACCTCACGCGCATGAGAACCGCTATAATATCCTATAGAAATTTATTTTAAAACCTAGCATTTGCGATTAATTTATGTTTCAAAAACCCCAGTTAACTATTCAAAATTTTGGTCCTATTACCAAGGTTAAGATTGAAATTAAAGATATTTTGATTTTCATTGGAGCACAAGCCAGCGGCAAAAGCACAATTAGTAAAGCCATCTTTTTCTTTAAATCCCTACGAGATGAATTAACCCAATATTTCTATCGAGCTTATACCCAAGATGAGTTTAACCCTTCCCTAACTCCCTTTGCTAAACAGGCAAAAAATCAATTTATCAAAACTTATGGTTTCGTTTTGCAGTTTCCTGACATGGAACTTAAGTACCAATACGGGAATGGCTTGGAGGTTACGGTTAGAACATCGGGCGATCATCAGTTTACCGATATTATTTTTAATGCCTATTTCAGGGAAAGATTTTCTCAAATTGTCTCTTTATTTCAAGGCAAAAAAACTGAACTCCAGCAGAACTCTCTAAAATTTTCTTCTTCCCGAGAAATTACTCTGATTAAGGCTGAAGAAGCGGCTTTATTTGAAAAGATTGCTGATGAAGTAAATCAACTTTTCAATGATGAAAGTGATTTGCTATTTTTGCCCGCAGGCCGAAGTTTGATTACCACCTTATCTCAGCAGCTTGATAAAATTGATAGACTTGACCGAGGGAATGAATTATCCGAGTCTAATTTAATTAAACTAGACTCTCTGATGGAAAAATTTCTAAATAGGATTGATGGAGCCAAATATATTCTCAACCAAACTTCTCTCTCGCGATTAATTCAAGAACAAAGTTCAGAAAGTAATAATTCTGAACTTTTATCGGTGATTCCCTTAGCTCAAGAGTTAGCAGAGTTAATCCTGAAAGGCTCCTACCGCTATCAAAATGGCAATGAATGGATTGATGTGGGAGATAAAAACAGCACTTCAATCAACTTTGCTTCCTCGGGACAACAAGAAGTGGTTTGGATTTTATTACTGATCCAGCTTTTAATTTTAAATCAACGCCAAGTCTTTCTAGTCATAGAAGAACCTGAAGCTCATTTGTTTCCCGTGGCTCAAAAAGAAATTATTGATTTAATCGCACTCTTGGCCAATCAAACCCACAATCAAGTTCTGTTAACCACCCATAGTCCCTATATTCTTTCATCCTTCAATAATCTACTTTATGCTCATAACTTAGGTTCACGCCAACCGGAACAAGTCGAGCGAGTTGTTAATCGCCATTTGTGGATCGATCCGAATCGACTAGATGCTTACATCTTAGAAGATGGCAAAGCTCGTTCTATCTTTGATACAGAAATGGGATTGATTGAATCAGCCGAAATAGATAAGGCTTCAGATATTATTGTCAATACCTTTAATCAACTCTTTGAACTTGAGGATGAAGCATGAACTGCACTTGCCAAGAGTTTGAAACCCATTATCCCGACTGCACCTCTTGCTCTGACGGTAAGATAATTACAGCACAAGAGAATGGGCGAAAATATATTCTCAACAATTCATCCCATCAACGGGTTTGCAAAGTCAGAGTAGATGACTGTGTAATTACCAGCCAAGAACAATGTAAATGTGACTATTTATTCATAGTTTGTAGTCCGGAACAAGTAGAAGATGAAAATTTAAAATCTTCTGAGCAACTTTACTTTATTGAATTAAAAGGAAAGGACCTAATCCATGCCGTCGAACAGTTAACTCAGACTCTCGAACATTTTAAGCCCCAAATAAATCAGGCCCAAGTATTTGCCCGAGTAGTCTTGAGTAAATCTCCTCCAATTAAGAGTATTGAGAATGATGCTAAGGTGGTCAGACTCAAAAAATTGTTAAAAAAATATCAGGGTAATTTTCAGTATGGGTCTCGACAGTATGAGAATGATTTTGTTTGAAAAGTTAGGTTTCTCGGAATTCAGTGGCAGCTAATTTAATCGGTTGCAGGGTCTCGGATTTTGGTACAGTTGGGGAGCAACCGGAGAAAAATTTGGGGTTCTGCATGGTAGCATTGTCTACGCTTCTGCTTTAATCGAGAGTGTTGATTCAAGCAGAACTATGACGACTCCATCGACTCCCTCTCAAATTCCTCCCCAGACTTGGCAGCGTCCCATTGGTGTGGGTTGGGACAAACCCTATACCGTTCGCTATGGCAGTAATCTCGATGATGGTCCCTGGCATGGAATGCCCCTCGGGGGGTTTGGGGCCGGTTGTATTGGCCGATCGCCTCGCGGTGACTTCAATCTCTGGCATCTCGACGGGGGCGAACATACGTTCCAATCCCTTCCTGCCTGTCAGTTTAGCATTTTTGAAGAAACCCAAGGCCAGCGCCACGCTTACGCACTTTGTACCGAACCCCCCTCCGATGGCAGTCTGAATGCATGGCAATGGTATCCCACCTCTACCGATGAAGGTGACAATACGGGGACTTATCACGCTTTATATCCCCGAAGTTGGTTCGTCTATAAAAACGTTTTTAAAGCACAACTCACTTGTGAGCAATTTTCCCCGATTTGGCCGGGAAAATACCAAGAATGTAGCTATCCGATCGCCATTTTTGAATGGACGGCCTACAATCCTACCGATGAACCGATTACTCTGAGTATTCTGCTGACTTGGGAAAATGTTGTGGGTTGGTTTACCAATGCCATCAAATCCCCTACGGTTAAAGTGCGAGATGATGGGTCTCCGGTGTATGAATACCAATCCAAATGGGGGCAAAGTCAGGGCAATTCTAACCGCTATATTGAAGACTTCCATCGGATTGGTTGTGTGATGGCAGGAGGTCAACTCGCAGATATTCCCCTCGAAGGTGAGGGAGAAATGGCGATCGCCACCGCCACTAATCCCTTTCTCGATACCTTCAAGAATACACGCTGGAATCCCACTGGCAGCGGCAAAGAAGTCTGGGAACAGTTTTCTGAGGATGGTTCCTTATTCGATTGTACCGATGAAACTTCTGCCGCTAAGGGAGAACGGATTGGGGTCGCATTAGCGGTTCGCTTCACGATTCGACCGGGAAAAACCCGCAAAATTCCCTTTATCCTCGCTTGGGATTTTCCCGTGACTGAATTCGCCGCCGGAGTGTGGGAATACCGCCGCTATACCGACTTTTTCGGGCGTCATGGCAAAAATTCCTGGTCCATGATTCGCACTGCACTCAAGCATTCGGATATGTGGCGTGAGAATATCGTCACCTGGCAAGAATCGATATTAAACCGGGACGATTTGTCCGATTCGGTAAAAATGGCACTGTTCAATGAGTTATATATTCTCACGGATGGGGGAACATTATGGACGGCCCAGGATGCGGAGGAACCTCGGGGTAAGTTTGCAGTGCTTGAATGTCTCGATTATCGCTGGTATGAGAGTTTGGATGTGCGATTATACGGGTCTTTTGCCCTGTTGATGTTGTGGCCGGAATTGGAAAAATCGGTGATGCGGGGATTTGCGCGGGCGATTCCCACGGGGGATGATACACCTCGGATTATCGGGTATAATCAAGCAGCAGCGGTTCGTAAAATGACGGATGCGACGCCTCATGATTTGGGTGCACCGAATGAACATCCTTGGGTGAAGACTAATTATACGAGTTATCAGGATTGTAATTTGTGGAAGGATTTACCCTGTGATTTTGCGTTGCTGGTGTATCGGGATTTTCTGTTGACGGGGGGGGATGATTATGAGTTTTTATGGGATTGTTGGCCCTCGATGGTGCAGGCGATCGCCTATTTAAAGACGTTCGATACAGATGATGATGGGATTCCTGAAAATGGCGGTGCACCGGATCAAACGTTCGATGATTGGCCGATGCGTGGGGTGAGTGCCTATTGTGGGGGATTGTGGATGGCGGCGTTACAAGCGGCGATCGCCATTGGTGAGATAATTTTAAAGAATCCCCCCCATTCCGGCGTTTTCACCGATACGATTTATGAGCAAAAGCGATCGCAGTTACTGTCACCGGCAACGATTCAAGAGACTCTGAGTACCTATCAAGACTGGTTAGGGCGATCGCAGCCAATTTATCAGAAAAAACTCTGGAATGGTACTTATTATCACCTGGACAGCGAAAGCGGTTCTGATGTCGTGATGGCGGATCAGCTTTGTGGTCAATTCTATGCGCGGTTATTAGGGTTAGCCGATATTGTGCCAATAGACTGTGCAGAATCAGCTTTAAAAACTGTCTATGAGTCTTGTTTTCTGAAGTTTCATAACGGTGAATTTGGAGCAGCTAATGGCGTGTTAATCGATGGTTCTCCGGTGAATCCGGATGCGACTCATCCGTTAGAAGTATGGACCGGGATTAATTTCGGATTGGCGGCATTTCTGTTACAAATGGGGATGAAGGAGGAAGGATTTAAGTTGACAGAAACGGTGATTCAGCAAGTGTATGAAAATGGGTTGCAGTTCCGAACTCCGGAAGCGATTACAGCAGTGGGAACCTTTCGCGCTTCTCATTATCTGCGGGCGATGGCTATTTGGGCGGTTTATGGGGTGTTGACTGAGTTTAAATAGGTTGAAAATAGGAAAGGACAAGGGAATGCCTTGTCCTTTCGAGGGAAATCCCTATTGAATGGCGTTGCCGTGGCGATCGAAGAGGTAGAGTTGGCGGGTATCGACGGCGAGGGAGAGGCAGTCGGCATGGTGCAGTTTTTGGGCGGAACCGACTCGGGCGATCGCAATGGATTGACTCTCTCCTTCTTGCTTTTCTAGCACTTTGGAAATGTCATCTTTATCTTGGATTTCAATTTTGGCAATGGGAGAATTGAAATATACAATGGTTTCATGTCCGAGGGATTCGAGGGTGGTGA
>NZ_JAFLQW010000649.1 GCF_017313335.1 Phormidium pseudopriestleyi FRX01
CCAAGCTCTGTCCAGTTCAGACAAAAGCGCTGATTGTTGGAGAAACGAGCCAACTGACGACTCAGGGATTCTGCGATCGCTATTCCCCGCTCTTGGGAACCTAAACCCTCCGGATCGTGAATTGGTTCTGAATCTCCAGTGAAACAAGCACTCAAGGTCTAAACTATCCGATCCAGCGTCGCCATAGCCGAACAATCCATCGGCGGATCCAACGGATCCCACGCCCCAAAGGACTCGACGATCGCCTTACTGGGGTGGGGGTCGGAACTATCTCCGGGGAGGGAGCCTCCACCGGAGACTCATTAAGGATATCTGTAGAAACACCCATAGAAGCATCAGCAGGTTCCGGGATGATTGTAGGGGGCGCGGGTGGCAATTCTAACGCCCGCTCATAACTTCTGAGTGCTTCTGACTGTTGCCCTAACTGTTTAAGCGCCATTCCCCGAGCTTTCCACCCCTGCCAATTCTCCGGATCCAGGGAAATTGCCCGATCATAGCTGGTAACCGCCTCCTCATAGCATCCTAATTCCGCTAAAGCACTGCCCCGATCCACCCAAGCTTCTGCATCATCAGGATACCTTTCCACCAGGCGATCGCAGGCTGCTAGTTTGGGATGATCCAAGGGAATCACAGGGGGAGTCGGGACTGATTCGGGGACAATGTTTTCCTCTACTGGGGTTTCCTCCGGCGCCGGAGGTTTTGGACTGGGGGGCATCTCTTGCAACTTCTCCATTGCCGTTCGTCGCAACCGTTTCGTTTCGCGCCAGGTGGGTTTGAGGGCTAAGACGCGATCGTAACAGGCAACTGCCTCTTCATAACGTTCTAACACGGCAAGCGCTTCCCCTTGGTTATGCCACCCTTGACAATATTCCGGAGAAATCAAAATCGCCCGTTGGTAACTCGCCACTGCCTGCTCATAGCGTTCTAACTCCACCAAAGCATTCCCGAGGTTGTTCCACCCTTGGTAATAATCCGCCTTCAGGGCGATCGCCTGTTCGTAGCTCGTCACCGCCTCTTCATGACGTCCCAAACACTTCAACGTCATCCCCCGATTATTCCAGGCATCCGCATAGTTTTCATCAATGGCGACTGCCTTCTCATAGCTCTCTAGCGCTTCTTCATAGAGTCCTAACTTATAAAGAGAACCGGCGCGATCGTACCAGGCTTTCGGATTATTCATCTGGATGACAATCAGACCCTCTTCCTCGTTCTGATCTCCCGAGTTAAGGGGAGAATTCAAGTTTTCTGGCGATTCTTGCCCTGTCATTAACTAGCTCTCTCCCTTGGTAAACCCTATCCAGTTGAAACACCCCTTCAGGAGCAATTATCCTCTTTTGTGCGATCGCCTTTAATTAATCACCTGATAATCCGCAATTTTCCACTGACCGTTGATCTGTTGTAAATTGTATCGGATTAAATTCGTGCCAAAACTAGCGCGATCGCGATTCGCTCGTCCATTTTCATCTTTCTTCCCTCATTGAGACGGACGCTATATTGGTACTCCAATTAGCGCCGAGAGTCAAGGAGGGGCTAGGTTTGTGTTGCATAAAGATTGTTCTCCATGAATTAATTAGACCATTACCGCCTTGGAGTTGTTTAATCCCGTGTAGTATTGCAATCTACTTTTGCTTAGGGAACTCCAAAAAATAAAATACCCAAAACCCACACCCGTTAACGGTGGGGCACTCGCGGAGCTCGCCGGCCTACGCCGCGTCAGAGTCAGGTTTTTCACCGCAGAACTTGGATAATTTATTTTTTTGGACTCCCTTAAGGCAATTACGAACTGAAATCTTACAACTGAAGTACGCATAACGGTTTGCTCTATTGAGCCGGACCTTTTCATGGGTTAAGTTAGCCAGGTAAAGCCAACCCCAAGGGAACGAACAGAACCGTGATTATTCCTACATTTTTGATCAGCCTAGATGGGTGATAAGGGTCGCAACAGTTATCAAGGTTGACTGAATGAGGGTTCCCGTATCAATGGGAGCGGGTAACATTTCCCCCCGAAAATCGAGCAACTGAACAACGACTAGGTAGGCGATCGCCAGCAAAATGGAAATCGCACCCGTAATGATAGCTATAACTTTAGACCGATCCATTCTATTTTTTCCTCTTACTCCCTAAAACCATTCTATTTCGGAGTCGCAGTAGGAGCAGAAAAAGCCTGAAAGCAATAGTTTGTAATAACGACTTCAGTCGTACTCCCCCCTAAGTCAACCCCCACACCCCTTCAGTTGGACGCCAAACTCCCCAAACACCTCTCAATGAGGCCCTCATCCTTAGTAAAATCCGGTGTAATCCGTAGAATCTTGCCCCCGAAAGGATGTAAAATTAGGCAAACTTGGGTAAATTTGGGACAAGATAGAACTAGATTAGCTTGCACGAAATTGGGAAACGGACATGGATTCTGTCGTTGATTGGCCTGCTGAACCGATAACCACTGAACGAGTGCCAGCGATCGAGACCTTTCAATTGCGAAAGGCTTACCGCACTGGGTTTTGGATGAACAAACAAGTCGAAACCCTCAAAAACTGCACTTTAACCGTGTATGAGGGAGAAACCTTTGGGTTGCTCGGTCCAAATGGAGCCGGGAAAACGACGCTCCTTAAAATTTTATTGGGCATCTTGCGTCCGAGTGGGGGTCGCGGGTTATTACTTGGACAGCCTTTGGGCGATCGCGCTGTCCGTGAACGCATCGGTTATCTCCCAGAAAACCCCGATTTTTATAAATATCTAACCGGCTGGGAATTTTTGGCTTTTACTGCCAACTTATTCCAAATTCCTGCCCGTGAGCAGCGCCAGCGCATTCCCGATCTATTGGATCTCGTTGGCCTCGCCAAATCTACCGCTCGTAATAAAATCCTGCGTAACTATTCTAAAGGAATGTTACAGCGAATTGGCATGGCCCAAGCGCTGATTAATAATCCCGATGTGGTTTTTTTAGATGAACCGATGTCGGGATTAGACCCGTTGGGACGCTATCAGATGCGGGAAATTATTATTTCTCTGAAAGAACAAGGGAAAACGATTTTTTTTAACAGTCATATCCTCGCGGATGTGGAAAAAATTTGCGATCGCGTTGCCATCCTCGCCCAAGGGGAATTAATTTGCTGCGGTTCCCTCAAAGAATTACTGGGAACTTCTGACCTTTATTTTGTCAAAGGTACTGGGGGGAATTTAGAATTGCTCAAACAGTGGTTACCCGACTTGGAGTTAGAAGACGATCGCTGGCAAGGGCATTTAAAAGGTTCGCCCCAGGATTTCCTGGCCAGTTTGCAACTCATGGGAGGTAAGCTGATTACCATTGACCTAACGGGTGCTTCCCTAGAAGAGTTTTTTGTCCAACAACTGCGCGATCGGGGGATTACCGTCAGTCAATAAATTCACCCGGAATTTCCTCCCATTGAAAGATGACCCTAGCTGATTTGTCATGTTATTCCTAAACGGAAATCAACAGAAATCCTCATTTTCGGGAGAAATCACTCATGGCTGACTTGATAGAAACCGCCAGCGAACTCGGGCAATTCAAAACCCTGATGACCTTACTAGAATCTGCTGATCTCCTTGATCTCCTCAAGAGTCCAGGACCCTATACCATCTTTGCACCCACCGATGAAGCCTTTGCCGCACTGTCTTCTAATACCATTGCCAATTGGATGGAAGATATCCCCAAATTGAAGAAAATCCTCACTTATCACGTTCTCAATGGAGACGTGCGGACGGATAATCTGGACGAGTTAGCTTCAGCCGAAACCGTGGAAGGTTCAGTGGTGGGAGTTGATACTTTAGAAGGGATTCAGATTAACGATGCTAAAGTATTGAGTGCCGATCGCCTCACGGACAATGGGGTGATTCATGCGATCGACAAGGTACTGATTCCCAGTCTCGTTTCGGTATAAGTCTCTAAAAACTTACACCCATGCATGGTGGAGCTATACGGACAAAGCCCGCCTGCGCGGGCTACTCTATAAAAACGACTTTTCATACCCGAATTTGGTATCAGAGGCGATCAGATCCAAGAATCCCCTACCCTCAACTCTGATACATTTATAAGGGCGATGCCTCCTGGATCGCCCTTATCATTTAACCCAAAATGCACCCACTCCGAGGAGGAACAGTTAAACTCATCTGGTCACCCTGCCAAGACACCTGAGCTTTCCCATATAACAACTTCTCAGGATGAGAGTTCAACCCAGAGACATCCACCGTCTGCTCACAGGCATTCGTGCCGACATTGACGGCGACAATCAGTTCTTCCTCCGGTAACTGCCTTGCGAAGACATAGAGAGTTCCCTGAGAGGATAACACCTTGTAAGTGCCGGTCCGCAAAGCTGGATGAGCATGACGTAGAGCAATCAGTTGGCGATGATAGTCAAGCACTTCCCGGTCCCAATCTTCTTCCTTGGGAAAACCGCGACGGGAGTCAGGATCCAGACGACCGGGTAAACCGACTTCATCTCCATAGTAAATACTCGGAGCACCGGGGAAGGTCATTAATAGCAGAGTTGCCAACTCGACAGAAGGTTTATCATCTCCGGCGATCGAAAGTAGACGTGCCGTATCATGAGAAGCCAGAAGGTTAAGCTGAGTCAGTTGAATTTCCCAGGGGTACATTTCCAACAACTGCTGGATTTTTTCCGCATAATCCCCGGCAAACATGGGAGGGGAGATTTGATAATCGCGGTCCTTGACTTGACTCAAATCAACGCGATCGCCAGCAGTAAAAGCAATGGTTGGTCCAGTAAACAGATAGTTCATCACCCCATCAAACTGAGTGCCATCCAACCAGGGACGAGCATCATGCCAGACTTCGCCAACAATGTAGGCATCGGGATTAATTGCTTTGATGCGATCGCGAAACTCCTGCCAAAACCCTTCCGTTTTCACCTCAAACGGCACATCCAGCCGCCACCCATCAATCCCGAACTTCATCCAAAATTCCGCCACCTCCATAATGTATTCCCGCACCTCTGGATTGTCGTGGTTGAACACCGGCAAAGCTCGATTATCCGCCCACCCTTCATAATTAGCCGGAAAATCCCCATTGTACGGAGAAAGGGGCCAGCCATGAATCTTAAACCAATCTACCCAGGGAGAATAAGGGCCATTTTCCAAAACATCATGAAAAAAGAAAAAGCCCCGGCTAGAGTGGTTAAAGACCCCATCTAGCACCACCTTGATATTACGTTGATGGGCCTCTAGCAGTAGTTCTCGAAACGCCCCAGTTTTCCCCAACATCGGGTCCACCTGATAGTAATCATGGGTATGATAACGGTGGTTACTCGCCGATTGAAAGATGGGGGTAAAATAAATTGCATTAATCCCCAACTCTTGTAAATAGTCCAGTTTGTCTACAACCCCCCAGAGATTGCCCCCTTTATACCCTTGCAAGGTCGGAATAGCGTGCCAAGCTTCCAAACGACTGTGCTTCAAGAGTAATTGCTTCGGCTGAGTACCTCGGGCGAAGCGATCGGGAAAGATTTGATAAAAAACCGCGTGTTTTACCCAATCGGGTGTTTGAATTTCCATAGATTTTTTTTTGCCTCCACCGCTAATGCTACAATCGTGGGTGGATAAATGGATCTAACCTCCGGTAGAAAATCTCCGCCACAATATTGCAGGAGGTTAAGAAAAGTAAAGTTTCATTAAAATCCCCCTAAATCATCCGGTTCTTCGGCTAGAACTGCGTATGGACGATTTAACTTCTGAAAATAGGAATTTTAAATCAATGGTTACTCTTCGCATTCAAGAACTAGCCGAAGCCAAAGGAATCACCCTGGAACAACTCAGCCAAGATTCCGGTGTTTCAGTAGAGAAGATTAATAAATATGCAGCAGAATCAGTTAAAATTGAAGAAGAAACTGCTGCGGATATTCACAAAATTGCCAATAGTTTAAATCTTTCAACTCTCAATTTATTACAATCGGCTAAAGAAAGTTCTCTTTGGGTGCGAATTAAAATTATTGACCAGCTTGAAAAGAAGAACATTTCCTTGGAATATTTAAGTAAAAAAACGGGAATTAATCTCTCAGTTTTAGTATTTTACAGCACCCAGCCTCTCCGGAAAGCAAAAATATCAGAGCCTAAAATTCAAGATGAAATTAAAATAATATGTAATTTTTTGGAGTGCAGTTTAGATACATTGATTTGTGACGAGTTTAATGATTTTTTAATTCGTTTTGATATAGACGCTTTTATAGAAATTAAAGGCTTAAGTGAAAAAGATTTTGTAATGCTTAGTAATGTATCATGTGACTGTATAGATTTACTAAGAACTCAACCGATTGATAATTCTAAATCTAGCGTTCAATACAGCTATAGTGAAGCAAAAAAAATTTGGTGTGAAACAGTTGGAAAACATCTTAATAATGTGGGATGTTAAAAATGAAAAATAGACAATATGGAAAGGAAAATATTTATGATATTCAGGGGGAAAATTACACAAATAAGCTGCTAACTCTAGATTTCAAGAAAAGCAAAGGGGGACAGAAAACTTACATTAAAACAGGAATATTTTTAGGAGTATTAATAAGCTCTTTACTGGTGAGCGTCATTCCTTTTTTATCTGGATTTTTCCTTCAAATAGTTATTGAAGATATTTTAGGAAAATCTGTTCTTTTAGGAATAAATTTTGTTTTTTTAATTTTTTTTGTTTATATTTCTGCTTTTATTTTACCTGTAAATTACGGATTTAATAACCTTGCAATTTCTATTGTTATGTTTCCCACATTATTAGGGACTATTATGTCCATTACACTTGGTCTTGGCGGTAGTTCTCAATATAGTATTTTAATTGCCATACCTTTTATAGGTTTGAGCATAATTATCGGTTGGGTTGGCACGATAGGTATTGTTTTTTTGCTGAGTATAATTACTATTTCTTGTAAAAAAGTAGGTGCGATTTTTATATTTATTTTTCTATTTTTAATGATTATATTAATTACATTTGAAAGAAATTTATCTCTTCAAGGTATATTAACATTATTGGCTGCGATTACCGTCTTAATTACAGGTACTATAATTGCCCAAAAAGCCCTGAAAGGTGACCCTAAATTTGCTTGGATTCGAGACCAAGCTGTGTTTTGGGCAGCAATTGGCGGAACGTCTTTCTATGGATGCGACCTCACCGATGCTTGCTTTGATGGTGCGGACTTACCTCATACTGATTTTAGACAAGCCAAATTGACTCGCGCTAGTTTTGAAGGCGCAATGAGACTCGATTTGTCGCGACTTCAAGGGACGATTCTTGAACAACCAAAAGTTAGAAAATTACTGACTTCTAAAATGGGGTTTGAGGAAGATTATACTGGCGCAAACTTGAATGGAGCAAATTTGCGGGGTGCAAATCTGACGGGGGCAATTTTAACGGAGGTTCAGGCATTAGATGCCGATTTTTCAGGGGCTACTCTGACGGGGGCTTGCATTCAAGAATGGAATATTAATAAGAATACTCGCTTTCATAATGTCCTCTGCGAAAAGGTTTATCTCAAATGTACTCGCAAAGGGCATGGAACCTTTATTTTCTCGGAACCTAAGCCGGATCATGGTACGTTTCAGCCGGGGGAATTTGAAAAATGGATCACTGAGATTCA
Source organism: Phormidium pseudopriestleyi FRX01 (assembly GCF_017313335.1). GTDB lineage: Bacteria > Cyanobacteriota > Cyanobacteriia > Cyanobacteriales > Laspinemataceae > Laspinema > Laspinema pseudopriestleyi. The sequence continues at coordinate 7,593 of NZ_JAFLQW010000649.1, forward strand.
AGATACGGTAGATTTAATTTTCCAAAAGGGTTTAAATTGGAAAGCGTTTGCTTTTGCCATCACCCAAACTGCTATCGATACTGAAGGGGTAAATGTCTCTCGCTATCAGGTAGAACATAAAGGGGAAGGGGTGATGTCGGTGAAGGTTGGGGTGACTCCAGAGGCCAACAAAGCCGAAATTCATCAGGGAATTGTCAATAACTATGACTCAGCGGTTGAATTGCTCGATCGCGGTGCGCCCTTATTTTTACAAGCGAAAAATAACCAAATTGAAGAAATTCGAGACTTGCTGCGATCGCAATGGCAAGAATTTAGAGAATTTGTGAATGTTTTCTCCGAGGCAAATCGGTCTATATCCATCCACGGTGAAGGCAATCGAGTTTACATTTTAAAACAAGCAGGAGACATCATGGAAACGAAAAGTGAAGGGTTCAACGTCGGCGGTAATTTTGCGATCGGTGGAGATAACATGACCATGACCGGTGCTCAACTTACATTAGGGGACCTCACGGGTCAAGTGACCAATACGATTCAAGAACTCCACGACGTTCAGTCCGAAAATGGTCAAGATTTAGTTAATATTTTGACAAATTTGCAACAATCGATTACCACGGATCCGGCCCTGGCAGAAAATCAGCAGAAACGGGCACTCAAAGCTGTGGAAACCCTCGCCAAAGAAGGGAAAAAGCCTCCGGAAGAACGGGACAAGGATATTGCGGGAATGGCTTTAGATGCTCTGCAAGGAATCTCCGCTACTGTGGGTCATGCCAGTAAACTGGCCGAATTTGCCGAAAAATACCTACCGACCCTGAGTAAGCTGTTTGGTCTCGTTGGCTAGTTCTAGAGGACGAAACGGCACAGGACCGATCGCCTTCCCCAAAACCACCGCGCAGTTCCAGGCAGAAGCAGGTCCGAAGTGTTCTACAATACGGACTGCGGGTTTAAACCGCAATTGGTTTAGCGGTCTGGCTAGAACTTGTCCTCATCCCA
>NZ_JAFLQW010000141.1 GCF_017313335.1 Phormidium pseudopriestleyi FRX01
TATCCTTCGCAAAGTAAAGGGAAAGTTCAAATCTAATTTGAGCGGACTTATTAGAGGCACTTTGAGCAGCGCCCATCAGACTTAGGCTTTGGTCTAAGGCTGTGCAAGAATCCCCGTGTCTTTAGACATCGGGAGTGTCAATTAGCCATAATAACCTATTCGCGAGTCTGACCCCACAGACCCTTGACAATAGCCTTGGGGAGTCTGCTCTTTTTCCCCCATCGAGTTCAGAACTGACCCACCCCAGAAACCGGGTTTCTCTATCCATATTTTTACTCAAGCCCCTACCCTTTTCGTGGAAACGCGGTTTTTTAGTGTCAGTCCTGCAGGGGTTAGTGCTTCCCTGGGTCCGGTTTATCGTGGTATTTGTAATAAAATGTGGTTAGGGCATCCTGATATCCGAAAAAAAAATCAATTTAGCCGAAAGCGGTGGAAATCAAGGCTCATCGTTTTCTTCTTTTAGGGTGCCAGTACAGTATTGGGAAAATCAACCGGGTTTGTTACAAAATATTGGCTTTTGAAAGCACCCAATCTGGGCCAAAAATCCGGTTTCTTGTCCCTGGAATCTCAAACTGTACCCCTGCTCTAGTAGCAACAACCCCACTCAATCGCCCTGGCGTGGATTCAAGGCATAGAAATTGGAATCGTCCAAAAATGAATCAAAAAATTGCCTCAGCACAAGCTACGATACGTTAAAAGTACCAGTATTTTCAGGGCCTAGGGGAAGTCTGTGCTGTTCTTATCGCCAGAGGTTCTATGGTGAGTTCTAATCGGGATCAACTACAAGCACTGATTGCAGACATTGATGGAATTCTGCGAAAAATGAACTCCCGCCTCGCGTGGTGGAGTTCGGGTGAGACTCGGCGGGTTTTGGAGCGAGTTCGTCTCTATCTGGATTCCCAGCTGGCCTCGGAGGGCAGCCATGCGGTGGCGGTGAGTGCGATGCAGCCTTATGCGATCGCCCCAAAAGCTGTCAGTGAAGCTCAAGAAGCTCAAGCGGTTTTACAAGCCTTGATGCAAGATTTGAGCGGGTTACGGACTAACCTGATGCAGCCATTACAGGAAGAAATCGCCACGTTACGACAAGAGCGGTATTCCCTGATGGAAGAAGTCCGGCAGTTGGAGCAAAGACAACGCCATTACCAGACTCTCGCGGGACAACAGGCTCATCAACAGCAAGCGATCGCCGACTTTCTCCAAGCTTTACTCGACCCCCTGCAAGACCGCCTCTCGCAACAGGTTTCTCAGGCGATCGGACAGATAGAAACCCAACTCTTAACTGAGGGGACTGCCGATCGCCTCGAACAAAGCGCTCTCGAATCTAAGTTCCGCGAAGATCTCAACGCCTTTACTACGGCACAGAATTCGGGCCTGTTATCCCCGGAAGCCCGATTAGAAGAGTTGCAGCGGTTACAGGAGGAATCCGATCGCCTGTTGATGTCCCTCGACTCTACCCTGCGCGTTGTATTTGAAGCCCTCGAACGCAACGTTAACAGCTACAATGACTCCCTGGTTCAAGGCTTAGACAAGATGCATCGCCTCGGACAACAAGGGGAACTGATGTTTAGCGCCTTGGTCAATCACCTGGCCCAACTCTTAGGTCAAGAGACCTCCTCCTATTTAAAATCATCCCTGCGATTGCTCTCTTCGACGCAAGCGGCGATCGTCAATGAGCAGGATTCCCCCCTGGAATCCGACCCAGAACCCTCTAACCTAGAATCTCCAGGCGATCGCCTCAAATCTCCTCCCACTCCACCGCCATCCCCGGAAACCCCCAAAACTCGGGGTAAAGCCCAGGGTGCAACTCCCCCCCAAAAGCAGCCTACAACACCCCTAGTTTCTACTCCACCATCAGCATCTGAACTCTCCCCGGAAGACAGTCCTGAACTACTCACCTTCCCCTTTGCCGGAGCAGAATTAACGCCGCCAATGGAGTCAGCAGAGGAGGGAATGACGGAGGCATTCTCAGATCTCGACAAGGCAACGGAGACAGCGCCTCAAATAGTCCCTAAGACTCGGGAGCAAATGTCTCAAGATAACTTTGAACTCGCGGCACAATGGGCCGAAAGTTCGGAAACGGAGGAGTTTTCCGAGGCGATCGCCCCGGAAAATAGCCCAAATGCGACCTCGGATCTGGACTTCGAGGACCTACCGGAATTAGATCTGGAGGGGTGGGTTACAGCGGATGATGACTTGCCCGAAAATTGGGAGTTGTCCGAGGGTTTGGAACTCGAAGAAAATCTCCCTCCCCCATCGGAGTTCATCCCGGAGTCGGGGGATGGGGATTTATTCGCCCTCAGTGAAGAACCGAACAGTGGTCAGACTCAGGAGAGGTCCCCTGATGGCGAAGATGACTTATTTGCAGAATTGGAGAGTCGCACGGATGCCCCAGGCATGGGGGGCGAATATTCAGAAGAATATATGGATGATTTTCTCTTTGGCGATCGCCTAGAGTCCCTGGTCCCCAAGTCGGATGCCTCAATTCCAGAAGAAATCACCCCCGTGCGATCGCCTTTAGAAATCAACTCCCCACCCGCTCCCCAGAAGACCGAACCCCCCAGGGAACCGGAACCCCCAACCAATCAAACAGAAGAATCCACAGACGATTTGTTTGCTGATTTTGAGACGGTTACCGAAGCAACCGGAGTCTCCCCAGAACCCGCAACGTTGCCGGACCCAGAACCCGAAATTGTGGAGGATACAGCCGCTTCCCTCATGGAGGATTGGCTTCCTGAATTTGAGGAGGAGGCGATCGTCTCAGACCTAGATTTAGCGGAAGACTGGGAAGAAACCGGCTATATCCCTGCTTCCCTCCAAGAAGATTTACTCCCAAATGAGGAGCTAGAGGATGACCTCGACAATCTCTGGCTGAGTAACACCGGCATCAAACGCTTAGATGAGGACCTCTCTAAATTAGAGGAAGCAGAAGCCAAGGGGGCCAGTCCGGACCCCTCGGACTGGCCGGGGACCGAGTTCAGTGCTGAACAATGGCTGGAGGACCTCGCCGATGAACCCCCGTTATCGGAGTCAGTCAGCTTAGAGGAGTTGGATGGAACTCTGCCTTGGGAAGAGAGTGGAGATGCTTCCTTAGATGCCGATGGGGAAAACTTGCTTTGGGAGGCAGGGGACTCGGACTGGAATGCGATCGGGCTCGAAGCAGACTTTACCCCTGAAATGGAACCCCCTTCCCCGACTGAAAACGGGCCGAAACCGGCTGGGAAAAGTCCAGTTCAAGGGGCTCAACCTTCTCAAACTCAGTCAAATTCTCGCAACTCCCAGAAAACCGTCTCTGGACCAACTGCTGGGTCCTCGACTCCCAAGGGTGAAAGTAAACCCGAGGCAACGGGGCGATCGAACAATGTTTTGCCCACCTTAGATGATATTTTTGCCGAACTGATGGCAACGAATCCGCCTCCGGTGGTCAAAGTCACAGTGGAGGAAGATGTCCACCATGAGACAGTGGAAGATTTTTTCGCTGACTTCATGGATGATGAGGATGAGGCCAAGGCACCCGCCGATCCCGAACCGGAAGCAGAGGAGCCAGAGGTCCCTATTTCCCCGGACGATGACCTCGCCAATCCCACCCTGGATACTTTTTTTGAAAGTTGGTCCGATGCTCCAAATGTCTCTAAATAGACCCCTTGGATACGGAACGTTAAGTCTCCGCAAAACTTGTGGATTACGAGCATTAATCCGCTACTCCACAAGTTTATCAAGGCCCAGAATTGTTATGTTTTATGAGACTTCTGGTCCAAATCTAACTCTCCCCCTTGGCAAGGGGGAGTTGGAGGGGGTCTCTTCAGAATACATCTATTCATCCCACCGTTAAGCTAAAATAAGAGTTCATCTAAAATCAAGCACTCGCCCTATTATATATGTCTAATAGACTTGAGCGGTTTAGAAAAGAAATGGCAGCTTTTGAGGGTGCGGCAGATCCAGCGCGATCGGTCGAACGCGGTCACTATGTACCCCATCCAAAAAAATCCCTGGCAGACAAGATAGCGGGACAAATCGCGCTTCGTCCTGCTTCTACGCATTTGTTAATCGGTGGCATTGGCTCAGGGAAAACGACCGAGCTATTAATCGCTCGCGATCGCATTAACGAATTAGAAGATACCTACGCTCATTATTTGGATGTCAGCTTGGAAGCCGATATTTCTCAGATGAAGCCCGGAGTGCTACTGGCAATGGTGGGGGTGGCGATATCTGAACTTGTCTCAGACAGTGATCAGGAAAATATGGGTGAATTTATAACAACCATTCGTCAATTAGCTTACGGTTATCAAGAGACGGTTTATGAGAGTATGTATGATGATGATTATTGGAATGATTATTATAATGATGGTAGCTACGATTCCGATGGAAATAGAGTTAGGGTAGTAGAACATACAGGACTTATTCCCATTCGGCCAAAAGCTCCTGAAGAAATTAAAAAATTACTAGAGGCAATAAAATATGTAAAACAAGTTTTATCTGAAAAATATGGAACAATCGTGTTATTATTGGATGGTTTAGATCGCCTCTATAAAGAGGAAATTTTTCTAAGACTTATTAGAGATGTGAAATCTCTATCAGAAATGGGAATAGGAGTGGTTATAATTGGGCCAATACAAGTAGCTTACAGCCAATATAAAAACCGTCTTGAGAGTGCAGTTAACTCCTTTGATTATCAACCATGTTTTGATGTTGTCAGGGATCCGGATGCTCGGAATTTCTTTGCCAACATTCTGGCTGTTCGTGCATCCGAAGGGTTTCTGGGTCAATCGTCAGTAGATGGCCTTATTCATTATTCAGGTGGAATGCTACGGGACTTGATTAACCTCACTCAATCTGCTATTCAAGAAGCTTATTTATCCGGTAGCGATAATTTGAACGAAGCTCATGTTGAGGTGGCTGCTCAGTCATTTGGGAGAGCCAAAATTTTTGGAATATCAGATGAAGAGTGCGATACGATGGAGCGAGTTTCAAAAGAAGGCAAATTTATTCCCAGAACTGAGGAAGATATTAGATTATTGGTCGAAGGAAAGATTTTAGAATATAGATATCCAGAACTGCGTCATGCTGTTCATCCTGCACTTTCACCTCTAATCAAAAAAAGTAAAGTATAGAATTAGCTTTGATGATAAAATCAGGATCGGGTAATGAAATTGCTTCAGTTTCTCTGGATGAGTTTTTGCAGAGAGTTAGATCGCAGCCTGAAAGTAATATTTGGGCGAGTCTGGTTGTAGAGCTTTTAAACGTTGAAGAAATTCTCGATGATTTACAATCGGGTATCGAAATTTTGGCTGAGTGCGAAGTCGAGAGCATTTCTGGAGAAAGAGGAGTGAGTGTACTCTGCGATCGCGTTCATAACTCAGGGGCTGATTATCTACTGCTGTGGAATTTTGAAACTTGGCAGCCTAACGATTGGCGTCATCTTGACAGTCTCAGAAGCCGGTTAAACCGCAAAGGGCGGGGAGGAGTGGTGATTTTATCTTCGCAATCTCTTCGAGCGATCAAGACCAATGCTCCAAATTTTTTTAGTTGGTTGAGTCCTAGAGTTTATGCATTAAATCAAGGTGCAGACTTGCTCACAAATGATGAACGAGAAGCGCGATTGTCTGCATTGCGAGAATGGTCTGGACAGTCGGATGTCGAAGTTATTGCCCTTGCAGAAGCTAAAGAATTACCCACAGAACCTGAATATGGGGAATGGCTTGTTCTTCTAGATCGGGAGGATCTCATTGAGCGGTAAAAGTGATTGGGAAAAAATGGGTCAGGAGATTCAGGATAGACTCGGGCAGGTTACCCCCACAACGATTAAAAGTGCTAAAGACTTTAAAAATCAAATATTAAAAACCCTGAATAAAGCCTCGGATGAAGAGATTTTAAAAACCAAACCTCATGAAATCCGCAATTTACTAAACCTCGAAAAATCCGGGCAGTATGGTAAGGAAGTCTTTGAGATTATGGGCGGGCAGAGAAACTTTAAGCGCAGTCGAAAACTCCCTCATTTTGAACGAACCGATCGCTGTTGGTTTGATTTTGCAATTCTCATCGACGCAAATCCCAAACCGGCCCAAGTTCTGGGATTTAACTTTTAAATTCGCTTTCCTGACGATTTTTCTGTTAAATTTGTCCGTTTTGACCTCAATACTCCCGGTCATGATAATGATAAACGAGGAATCAGATTTCATCTTCATCCCGGTCATGATAATTTAATGATTCCTAGTCCTCCTCTGTGTCCCTTAGAAATTTTGCATCTGTTTTTGTACGGTTTATCGATTCCCGATCGCCCCCGTTCTACCTAGAGAACAATCAGGGAACAGTCTTGCGCCAGCATAGGCCCCTTATCATCATCGGGGTGCTGTAGAATAATTTAGAGGTTGGGGAGGACCTAGGCAGACCAACAGGACCCGAAACCCAAACTGGGTAAAGGCTAAGTCTCAAAACCTAGTCTCAGAATTGCATATCCGTCAGCAGACTCAAAGATGCCCCGCCTGAGTTTTTCCTGGTAACACCTGCGCGTTTAGGATAGTAAACGGTTACACTCATTTTGGGACGGCAACCAGCTAAGGGGGAAACAGAAGAATGGCAGCGCCAAACGGATCGGCAGGGTTCTGGTATTTGGGAATTGATCTCGGGACGACTCACCTGTCGGCAGCTTTGTTCGATCGCCTGACCTGTCAGTTATATCCGCTCTATTGGCATCCTCTCGGTTCTCAGGGTTCTGACCCGACGTTTCGGTTGCCTTCCCAAGTTTATCTACGGTCCCAGGGATGGTGGTTGCATCAGTTTAAACCCCTGTTGTTGCCGGGGATTGCGGGAACGAAACTGAAGGAGAACGCGCGGGACCGAGAAATGCACCCGACGGTTGTCCCCTTGGAGTTGCTGAATCGAAAACGAGCAAAACGCGAGGTGGTGTTACGATCGCACGGAAGGTCCCTCGGATTAAGCGACTTGCTCGATGCGTTGAGTTCCCTGTTGGCGACGATCGCGGCGGCTGGGGTGGCTCCATTGGCCCAGGCGGATGGGTTGCCGGTGGTGGAAGTGGCATCGGGTTCTGGGCGATCGCGGATGTGGCCCCAGGCTTCCTCTCCTCGCAGTCATGCCGTTGCTACTCTGTCATCGGCCTTAACGATGGCGACCCCTTCTGCTGCCATTGGTGGCGCTGCTGGTTTAGAACCGGAGCGGTTTCCCCAGGCGATCGCTCAGTTACGCGGGGCAATTGTGAGTTTTCCGGGAAGTTGGCCCGATAGTTATTGTTTTAATATTCGCGAATCTATCTTAAGTGCGAAGCTCGTCCAAGAACCAGCCCAAGTGCTATTTGTGGAAAATGCGATCGCTGCATGGCTCTCGGTACTTCCAGGAGTCGGTGGGGAACGGGTGACGATTCCCTCGGTCTTATCTCGACAATTTCACCCCCAGGAAGGACCGGGAGCCAGTTGGCATCGCTCTCGGGCGGTGGGGACGCGCTATGGATTGGCGATCGATTCCGGTGCTACGATGACGGAGTTGGCATTGGTTTCTGTGCCAGAAAACCTGGAGGAACTCAGTCAATCTCACTTTAAAACTCGGAGTTTTCCTTATGCGGGTCACGGGTTAGATCAAGATATAATTTGTCAGTTATTTTGGACCGAGGCAGTCCGTCGGGAGAATCGCGGATATTGGTATCTGGGATGTGATTTGGAGTTACCCTGTCCAGGACAGCCTGATGGGGTGAGACGAATGCAGTTACAGCAGCGATTACTCGAACATCAGGCGGGACGAGAATTGTTAGCGGCAGCAGAAGAAGTGAAGTTGGCGCTACAAGAGCGAGATGTATATCCGGTTACGGTGGGGGAGTTTCGCTGGGCGATCGCTCACCGTGAGTTACAAACCTTAGTTGTTGAGCCGTTTCTCAACTTTTTGAATCAAGCGCTGAATGCGTTGTTGATTGAAACGGGTTTATCGGCGATCGCCATTGAGCGGGCAGTCTGTACCGGGGGGACTGCACAATCCCTGTCGTTAAGGGGTTGGATGCGGCAAAAACTCCCGAATGCGACGTTAATCGCTGATCCACCCCGGGGAAATCGGGGGTCAGGTTCGAGTCGGATTGCCTTCGGGTTGGCGGCGTTGCCTTTGTATCCTCGGGTTCTGGACTTGAATCGGCAGCAGTATGGGGATTATTTTTTACTCGCGGAGTTGTTACGGGCAATCAACGATGACTCCCCCCGGTCCTTACGGGAAGTTGTGGCATTGGTGGAACGTCGCGGGATTCACGGGCGATCGCTGGGTAGTCGGATTCAAGGGTTCCTGGAGGGGGATTTGCCTCCGGGGTTGAGTTCGTCTGTGAACTCTGTAGTCCCGATGCCGGAACTGGCGGCGACGACGGAATATCCTCTCACACCGGATATCCCTCTGTTTGAACAGGTTGATGGTGCTTATCGGGTTAATCTTGAACAGTCTCGGCGGTTGTTACAATATTTGCAGGCGATCGCCACAACTACTCATCAACATTTTGAAGACCCCCTACTTCTTTATTTAAGTGAGTTTTTAACGCCTCCACGCCATCATTCCGAAAATTTTTCTATATAAATATCGGATAAATGTAGTTAAAAATACAGAAAAAATTTAAAATATCGGATAGTGAGGGAAGCCAGGGTACAGAATTGAACCCTGGCCCCATCTCAATTGGGCGATCGCCGGATCGTGGGATAGCGTCAGTTGACCTGAATCTCTAAAAATCAGTTTAGACAGTCAAACAGCAAGGCGCAGGCGTTGGAGGAGGCGAGGGCTTCATTTTAAACAACACGAAAACTTTACAAAACTAACCAACATTTCAAAGTTTAAGTAAATATCCGCGAGTACCTATACCAAATTTTCTAAACATTGAGTAGAGTCAGTAAAGAATCAGGATAACCACCCCAAACCCAACGGGAGAAGATCGTGTTAACTGCTAATAAAATTGATATATCTATTCCCTTTACACTTAATCAACCCACTAGATCCACTATTCAAGAGACTTATTCTAATCCAACGATTCGGCAAGAATGCCATCCCTCCCTTGACAGTAAAATAAAGCGTCTCATTGATATTGTCGGAGCATTAGTCGGGTTGGCGATCACAGCCGTGATTGCTATTCCCCTTGTAATCGCCATGCAGTTGGACAATCCAGGACCCCTACTGTATAGCCAAACCCGCTGTGGCTACAAGGGCCGTCATTTCCGGATGTGGAAATTCCGCTCAATGGTCGTCAATGCTGAACATCTCCAGCATCTGGTGACAAACGAAGTCAAAGGACATCTATTTAAAAACGAAAATGACCCTCGCATCACCCGAGTAGGCAGGTTTCTACGTCGCACCAGTCTGGATGAACTGCCTCAATTTTGGAACGTTCTGCGCGGGGAAATGAGCTTAGTCGGCACTCGTCCACCCACTCCCGGGGAAGTTAAAGACTACCAACCTCACCATTTAGAGCGCTTGAACGTTAAACCGGGTCTAACTGGAGAATGGCAGACTCATGGACGCTCTAGTATTAAAGATTTTGAACAAGTGATTCACTTGGATTTGGAGTATCAGCGCAAGTGGTCGATTCTTTATGACTTCTTCCTCATTGGGAAAACCTTCCAGGTCCTTTTCAACCAAAAAGGAGCCTGCTAAAAGCAGTTTGTGGGTATAGAGCAAAATATTCAGAGCAAAATTATGTTAATCTAGGGCCAATCCTTTGGTCGGCCCTAGGTTTTTTTTATTCTGTTCTCGTGAGCTATTTATGACGCTCTCAACTTGGATTACTTTCTCCCGTTTATTGGGGGTGCCTTTTCTACTGTATTTCCTGTCAGACCCCACTCCGAGGTTGCGATGGATCTCCGTGGTGATTTTTTTGGTGGCAGCAGGAACGGATTGGTTGGATGGCTATTTAGCTCGAAAACTGGATCAAGTGACGGAGTTGGGGAAGTTTCTCGATCCGTTAGTTGATAAGTTATTGGTTCTGGCTCCCTTGATGTCCCTGGTGGAACTGGGACAGTTGCCTGCTTGGGGGGTATTTTTGATTTTGTTTAGGGAATTGGCGATCGCCGGATGGCGCATCAATCCAGCTTTAACGGGTAATGCGGCGATCGCCGGTGCTAATTTGTGGGGGAAGTTAAAAACTGTCAGTCAAATCCTGGCGATCGCCCTGTTGATCGCGCCTCTGCCTGGGGAATGGTCCGCGATCGCCCTAGTTGCCTTCTGGGTTTCTGTGGCCCTGACCTGGATTTCTGGTGTGATTTACCTGTGGCCTCAACCGAGTGACTCTTAATCCTCAATTAAGATTTAATTCAGGTAAATTTTATTCCTATAGATATAGATCCAGTTCGCGAAAATGGAACAAGGTCTGCCATGATTCCATCAATCTGTTCAACTCTGTTCAAATGAGTCCAGGGCGATCGAGACCTGATCCATTGGATAGGGAAACGATCTATCGAAAGAGGGATTAGCTTTATTTTGATCATCGCTAAACTAGGGAATAAATTCAGCCGATGCAAGTGGCAGTTCGATATTTTATTCCCCTCGAATGACCCACATCTCGTGCAATGGCACCTTACAACAAGCCTTGAAAGTTGCTCCCCCACAGGGGATGCTATTTAGGATAGGCAGGGGACTGTGCTTTTAGAGCTGTGCTGTGTTATCGATTTCTAAACCCGTGAGGATAGACTTGACAGTTTCCCAAAATAAAGTTTAACCTGTACTGGTTAAGCTTGTTAAAAAGGCAAGCTATTTAAGCGGGTATCTCGTGTTGTTTGGGTATTCCATTCGCTTCTTTGAGGGTCGGCTCGTTTGCGTGATTCCCCACGTCTGGGAACTTGACCCCATTAAGCTCTCCCTGCCCTGCAAGCCCCGATTTCCGCTTGTACTACAGCAGCAGATATTTACAATCTGTAAGTAATCCTGTTTTTTAGGGCTGGAGACAGAGTTTAAATTTCTGAATAAAGCTGTTTAAACTTACTCATTTTTCATGCTATTATAAGGTTATGAGCAA
>NZ_JAFLQW010000258.1 GCF_017313335.1 Phormidium pseudopriestleyi FRX01
CGGAGGACCCCACCCTAACCCTCCCCTTGCCAAGGTCCGGGGACTGGAGGTGGAGTTAATAGTCAGGTCAATCACCATGAACGTAAAAACCCTACTTTTGTAAGGGAGTAATCCCTCGGGTGATAGATAAAGTCGGTTAAAACTGACTGGAAAGCTTTTAGGATAAGGCTTTCAGTGGAATTTATCCGCGTTCGGTTATGATGTGGGGATTTATTCCCTGGTTGATGTTGACCCTTACTCCTGATTTAGAAAATTATGCCTCCCGAAGAACTGCAACTGATTGAAGACTTTCTCACATTTATTGAAAATGCCCGCACGACCCGCCCGGGGAATGACCCCTTGTGGGAAGAACTCCTGGGGTTTGAAACCCATCTGGTGCCGGTGGAAGATAAACCCGTTAAATTAGCCATGTATATTCAATCCTGGTGTCAAGGATTTGGGGTAAAGATAGACCCCCAAGCGATGCGCCAACTGCGCGATAATATGGTAAAAAAGGGCAAAGTTATCCCGAAACCAGCGGAGGGAGAACAACCGAGTAAGGTTTATAATAAAGCCATGCTTTCGGAAACTGTACACCAGGCCCGATCCGAGAAAATAGCATGATTGATATCCCTGATTCTCTCTATGCACCGAGTCTATATTGGTTTGCCTACCGCTATCGGGAAGGGTTAGTGGTTGCAACGGATCAACCTTTGTCTCCCACGGCGACTGTGGCTAATTTAGATTGGGTTAAACAGCAATATGATGATATTTTATCTGGGTTTGGGGTCGGGGTCAATTCCGGCTGGCAGAATCAGGCAAGCACTCCCGATTTTGATTTACTGCTCAATCCTGACCTGGAAGGGGGAAGACAATATGAATATTTCGAGATTCCTGAGCAAAATTTGGAGGGGTTTATCTATCCCCAATCCCTCCATGATTGCTATGCTTTAAACTTAAATTTATTCTGCCCGGAGGAGTTGGGTCAGGATGAATATAAGCTGGCAGATTTGAGGAAACTCAACCCCCAGGACTGTTTTAAACCGCCTACGGTGCCGCATTTTGGTTATCTGGGGCAATCTCTGCTTCTGACTGTCTATCTGGATATTCCCAAACCGAAGGCAATCCAAGACTTGGGGGAGTTTGCTAAAGCTTGTTGGCAAGGGTTTTTGGGGTTAGAAAATGGCAAGTCTCTACCCCGTCTCTATCGGTTTTATGAGTTTTTGGGGGGTTATCTGTATGAGTATGGCAGTCCCCGAGATGAGTTAAGGGTGAATCCCTATGGGCATTTGTTAATTTGGGTGTTCTTTGATGTTCAGACCAGTTTAGTTTTAAAGCGCTGTTATTGGGAGTTGCCGGAACTGTTGCTCTATTATCACAAAATTAGCAAGAGTTTTCGGGATAGTCGCGGATTTTATAAGGCGGCGGATCGGATGGTTACTGAAAATGAAGAAAGTTTGAATCAGTTCAATCAACGGTATCTCCTGGAAACTCAACCGGATTGTCTGCGGGATGAAGAACTGGGGGAGTTGAAAAGGACTTTGAAACAATTGCTGAGAACTTCTCTGCGCTATTCTCAACAATTGCGGAATCTGGAATATGCTCACAATACGATCGCTATTAACCATTCTAACTATCTGACTACCCTGGAGCAGATGGAATTACTGGCGCAGATGCCTTTAGGGGGGTTCCGGGTGTTTGGGGAGAAGGAGGCAGTCGCCTTTCAAAAACAAATCCACGCTGACCTTAACTATTTTAAGCAAGGTTCGGGGTTACTGGATACTGCGATCGCCTCGATTCGCGGTTTAGTGGAGGTGGACCAAGCGGAACGCGATCGCCGGTTGGAACAGCAAAACGAAACTCTCCAAGACCAAATTCAGGCTGTGGGGGTGGGAATTGCGACAGGCGCGATTATCGCCTCTACTTCGGCATTAATCTTTCAACAAGAACCGATGAGCTTTCCCTGGCAAGCATACCACGGCGATCGGCCTCATCCGTTTATGTTTGCCTTGCTGCTGAGTTTTGTCTTTGCGTTTGTCGGGTGGGGGTTCGCCAAATGGTTGATCGGGTGGGGTCGCAAAAGGCGATCGCGCCTAAAGCAAAACTCAAAACATTAAGGTTTTTCTGAGTGGGGTAGGGTTTTGAGCAAATTGGGTATCATGGCCCTCCCCTATGTCTTGGGAAGGGGACTGGGGGTAGATTTCGGGTTGCTTAATCGCACAATTTGTATAAAAATTGAAGTTACAAATTTGTGAGAGATAAATTTGTTGATTAGATACATTGTATTAGCAGAATTTATGCTGTCGCAAATGTTTGATGAGAGGGTGGGGAAGATATTAGGAGGCAGAGCCTCCGAAGAGGCATTCCCTGGCAGAGCCAGGGAACGAGGGTGAACGAGGGAGCCAGGGAACGAGGTTGGTTACTCGGGTTGACCTGTTTTACTCAAGGTTTCTACAGAGGTTTGTGTCCATTCGGTATGGAAGAATTCACCCCGGGGTTTATCGGTGCGTTCATAGGTATGTGCGCCGAAGTAATCCCGTTGCGCTTGGGTGAGATTTTGGGGGAGGCGATCGCGACGGTAGCTGTCGAAATAGTCTAGGGATGCACTAAATGCCGGAACTGGAATCCCCATTTTATTCGACATGGCAATGACATCCCGCCATGCTTCTTGGCGGTCCAAAATGGTTTGCTTGAATTCCGGTGCTAGGAGCAAGTTCGGTAATTCGGGATTTTCATCAAAGGCTTGCTTAATTTTATCTAAGAAAGCCGCCCGAATAATACAGCCGCCTTTCCAAATCCGGGCAATTTCACCCAGATTTAAGTTATATCCAAACTGTTTGGAGGCTTTGCTCAATAAATCCATGCCTTGGGCATAAGAACAAATTTTAGAGCAATATAAGGCATCGCGAACCTTATTGATAAATTCCTGAACATCTCCATCAAATTTGATACTCGGTCCGGTTAATTGCTTGGAAGCGGCAACCCGTTCCTCTTTCGCGGAAGACATAATCCGAGCATTCACCGCAGCGGCGATCGTGGGAATGGCAACCCCTAATTCTAAGGCATCGGCAGCAGTCCAGCGTCCGGTGCCTTTTTGTCCGGCAGAATCCATAATCATTTCCACTAGAGGACCGTTGGTTTGCGGGTCGAGGTAGCGGAAAATATCGGCGGTAATTTCAATCAAAAATGAGTCAAGTTCTGGGGTGGTATTCCACTGAGCAAATACTTTGTGTAGCTGGTGATGATCTAGTCCGAGGATGCTCTTGAGGAGGTCATAAGCTTCGGCGATAAGCTGCATATCGCCATACTCGATGCCGTTATGCACCATTTTCACATAGTGACCGGAACCCCCAGGGCCGATATAGGTGACGCAGGGACCATCATCGACTTGGGCGGCGATCGCAGTCAGGATGGGTTCTAAGTCACGGTAGGCTTGTTCAGTCCCACCGGGCATCAAACTGGGTCCTTTGAGCGCCCCTTCTTCTCCACCGCTGACTCCCATTCCGACAAATCCGAGTCCCGTGGATTCTAAGTCTTTGGTCCGGCGTTCTGTGTCTTGATAGAGGGAATTTCCGCCATCAATAATCATGTCTCCCTCTTCTAATAAGGGCTTGAGTTGAGTAATCACCGCATCCACGGGACCACCGGCTTTCACCATCAGCAGGATGCGACGGGGGCGTTCTAGGGAGGTGACAAACTCTTCTAAGCTGTAGGTGGCTTTGACTTGTTTTGTGCCCCCTCTGGCGGCCATGAATTTATCGGTGACGCTACTGGTGCGATTGTAGACGGCTACTGGAAAGCCCCGACTTTCGACGTTGAGAGCTAGGTTTTCTCCCATGACGCCTAGACCAATCACACCAAATTTCTGCTTACTCATAACGTTTTGGGTCTGTTTGTGTTTCTGTCTCTTACCTTTTTTAGGGTAGCCCGTTCAGAGTAATTCTTCCGTTGACCCCTGTTGAGAACTTGATCTCCCCAGAAATGGGAGATGGACTGAGTTACTGGCACTCAAATGTTTGCCAACACTTTACTAGAGGCACTCTGGCATTTCTACTGCAACTGAAAATGGGATGATTTTCTGTTGACCGATTCTTGACAATTGAATCAAATTCTGAGGGTTGAGTCTAGGCAAATCATCAGGAGTATGGATAAGACTCCTGTGGCGAAGGGCTGCGATCGCCTCGGGAAAAAATCCAGTCAGCCTCCCAATATCCTGACTTCTACTCCCAACCCAGCATGATCGTCTTTGGGGAAGATCCGATCGCCGTCTCTGGAACGGTAGAATGACCATTGTAGAGACGAACAGGTGAGTCGTCCATGTAGTAGACAGCAGGGGGAACCGGCATTATGCTTCCATACATTCTGGCCTTAGCCGTCGCGGTGGGTAGCTTCGCGATTTATATGGCCGCTTTCTTTTTTCCAGAAGTCCATCGCAAAGGCGATCTCGTTTGGAGTGGCGTTGGACTGTTTTATGCCTTGGTCTTATGGTTCTGTGCGGGCCGAATTTCCGGGGCGGTCCTGTTGGGACAAATGGCAAGTGTGGGGTTATTGGGGTGGTTTGGCTGGCAAGCCTTGACCCTGCGGCGACAAACGACCCCACTGGCCGAACAAACTCCCGTATCGGGCGAGCAAATCGATCGCCTCACCGGAGGGTTAACCGGGATGTTTAAACCCAAATCCGCACCGAAACCTCAAACCATACCCCAACCTGTCCCCCAAATGGCGGTCAAGGTTGAGGAACCCCCAGTCGCCCCCCCTCCAGTGGCGACGGTTCCAGAGGTCCCCCCAGTCCCGGTGACTCCAGAACCCGTGACTCCGGCAAAAGCAGCGGCTAAGGTGACCACTACCCAACCGAAAACCCCTCGATTTGCCGATCGCTTCTCTTTCTTGTTTAAAGGTAAAGACAAAGATAAAAACAAAGATAAATCTAAAGCCAAACCCACCCCAGGGCCCAAATCTCAACCCCAATCCCCTGCTGAGGTGGCCTCAGTTCCCAGCCCTGAACCCACCCTGGTCCAGCCTCTGGTTCCCGTAGAACCCCCACCGGCTGAACCCACCCTAGTCCAACCTCCGGTTCCCGTGGAACCCCCACTGCCGGAACCCGGTTTAATCCAACCGGAACCGGAGGTCATCCCTGTTGATGCGCCTGGGGAAGTGCTAATGGAGGATGCCGTCGATGAGCTACTCGAAATGCCTGCGGCAGCAGCAATGGAAGGCGCTACGATGGAATTTGAGCTGTCTGAGGATGATGATTTTGGCTTGGACGATGATGATTTAGAAGGTCCGGGGGTCACGAAAGCCGAAGCGAAAGCGGTGGCCGAAACCCTCCCGAATCCCCCCCTGGATGAACCCGTCAAGCCTTCCCTGAACAAAGTCGCGGCCAAATCTGCCAAATCTGCGACTCCAGGGGCTAAAAAAACCCAGGGTCCAGGTTTGTTGGCCCAAATTCAAGAGGGTCTACGAGGATTACTGAATTTCCGCAAGTCTCCTCCCGTCAAGCCTAAAGCGCCGAGTTCTCAGGCGGTTGAAACGAAAACTGAGCTTGAACCCAAACCGGCGATCGCAGTGGATTCAGTGACAACAGTGGAGTCCTCCCCGGAAGTCCCGGACCCAAAACCCGCAGGAGAAACGCCGACGGTTGTCATCACGACGGATGATGTGGTTGTCGAGGTGACGGTACAGGAAGGGGAACCCGTGGAGGTGGTCACTTCTGCCAATCCGTCGGCAGAGGAAGAGGTAGTAGCAGTGATCACGATGGATGAGGGGATTATGGAAGAAGAGGAACAGGTTGTGGAGGCAACCTCACCGACTCTACCAGAAACTGAAGTACAAGACGTTATTGAGGAATCAGTAGCGGAAGGGAGACTGACTCCTGAACCTGTTGAAGAATATGTTCCAGAAGTGGAACTCGCACCCCCTGCGGAATCTGTCATTCTTACAGAGGATGAGGTAGTTGAGATGATGGAGGTTTCTGAACCAGCGGTGGAAGTGACTCCGGCACATCCGGATGAGTCGGAGTTGTCCCAGATGGAGAGCGATCGCCTCTTAAAGCGCCCGCAACGGCAAGATCCGGCAGTAGTCGAGGCTCCCCGAGCTCCCCGAAAATCCGGGGAGGCTCAGTCTCAAGTTACCCCACCGTCTGTCAAAGAACCTACTTCGCAGAAGGACGGGAATTCATAGGGTTCAGTTGAACTTTGGGAGTGCGAGCATCTTGCTCGCTAGAGGTATAGCGAGCAAGATGCTCGCACTCCTATTAGCGATCGGTACTTCATGAGTCTGGGAACTGCTATAGACTCTCTTTAGAGTAAGAAACGACTGAAGTCGTTACTACGAACTTAAGA